>JBFYOR010000098.1:0-12683 GCA_041303695.1 Mycobacterium sp.
GGGATTGCGGTGTTCGTGCAGGACGACCGCTTCGTCGTGGACTACAACGCGTTCAATGACCACGGCGTCGTCGAGTCGACGGTGGTGGTCCCCGCCGGGGACTCCACTCTCGTCGCACGCCTGCGCCGGGGCGCGGGCCGCGCCGGGTCGATCAGCCTCGAAGTCAACGGCCAGCCCGCCGGCACCGTCGAGGTACCACTGGTGATGATGATGATCTCCTCGGTGGGCGCCAGCATCGGCTACAACCACGGCTCGGCGGTGTCCGACCGGTATGAGGCGCCGTTCGCCTTCGACGGCACACTGCACAGCCTTGAGATTCAGCTCATCAACGACGACGGCCCCGCCGCGCAGCAGGCGCGGGCGGCAGCCGAGATGAGCCGGCAGTGACCGCCGGGCGCGATATCTTCCGGCTGCCGGCCACCGTGCTGTTCGTCCTGGGGGTGCTGGATCTGATCCGCGGAATCATGCACACCTTCCTGCTGCGCTGGGCCGGCGTGCACGTTGCCGGCTTCGACCCGGTCAGCACGCCGTCGGATCAGTTCTTCATGCTGGGTGCCTTCGGGATCTCTAACTTCCTGACCGGCTTCCTGTTCCTGCTGATCAGCCGCAAGGCCCGGGAACTGTCCCCCTATGTGCTGGCCCTGATCCCGGCGACCTACCTGCTCGGCATGATCGGCATCGGGGTGGCGGGCGTGCAGGCGCAGGCGGTCTTCGGCGGAAAGTACTTCATGATGGTCTACCTCGCGCTGTGCGTGGTGACGGTCGCGGTGTTCCTGGTGCAGCGGGGATCGGACCGGAAAACACTCGGAACGACGCCGCTGCAACATTCCTGACTGCACCGATCGGCCTCACCTTGTGCGAGGGTGGAGGTGTGACCGGCATCCTGGATTGGGCCAGGCAGAAGATCGCCGCGCAGGTTCCCAAGGCGGATCTTGACCAGCGTGACCCCGACTACATCCGGGACCAGTTGCCCGGGCTGTGGCTGCTGGCCTCGCTGTACTTCCGGGCCGATGTCCGCGGGTTGGATCGCATTCCCGCCGACGGGCCGGTCCTGCTCGTCGGCAACCACAGCGGCGGCAACGTTCCCCCGGACACCTTCGTGTTCACCCTCGCGTTCTGCTCCTACTTCGGCGTGGAGAGGCCGTTCTACCAACTGGTACACAACCTTGTGGCGCTGTACCCGGCGTTGCGCTGGCTGCCCAAGTTCGGCACGGTGGCGGCCAGTCCGGACAACGCCCGCCTGGCGCTTGAGTCCGGCGCCGCGGTGCTGGTCTACCCCGGCGGCGACTACGAGGTGTACCGCCCGTCCTGGCAGCGCCACGTCGTCGACCTCGGTGGCCGCAAAGGGTTCGTGCGACTGGCCCGCGAGACCGGGGTGCCAATCGTCCCGGTGGCCAGCGTCGGCGGCCAGGAGACGGCCTTGTTCCTCGGCCGCGGACAGGGTTTGGCCCGGCTGCTCATGCTGGACAAGATCCTGCGACTCAAGAGCCTGCCGATCTCCCTCGCGCTGCCATGGGGCCTGAACGTCACCGACTGGCTGGGCCACATCCCACTGCCGGCCAAGATCGTCATCGAGGTGCAGGAGCCGATCGCGGCTGACGACGACGATCAGGCGGTCTACGACGAGGTGGTGGCCAGCCTGCAGGCCGGGGTGAATCGCCTTGCTGCCGAACGACGTTTCCCGGTGATCGGCTGATGCGCGTCGAACGCCGCATCACCGTCAACGCCGATCCCGACACCGTATGGGGAGTGCTCGGGGACCCGGGCCGCTACCCGGCCCTGCTCCCCCACCTGGAACGCTGGGAGGCCGTCACCAAAGGACCGCTGCGGGTCGGGTCGCGCTACACCGTGCTGTGGCACATCGGCGCGATCCCGGTGGGCGGTGTCGTCGAGGTGGTCGAGCACGAGACCGCGCGGGACCTGGCCTGGATCAGCATCACCGGTGTCACCCAGCGCGGTCGCTTCCGGCTACGCGATGCCGGGCCCGGCCGGACCACCGTGACATTCCGGCTCGCCTACCACTCAGACGGCGGGTTGCTCGGCCTGATCGCCGACCGCATCGCGGCCCGCCAGGTAGGCCTCTCATTGTCGGAGAGTCTGAGCAACCTGCAACGGCTTGTGGAGACTCGACCTCCACGGTCGCCGTCTTCCGATCGTTGACACCCCGACGCCTCGTTTTTGCAGATGTAAGACTTGTCAACATGGCGGCGACTTCCTATCACCACGGCAACCTGCGGCAGGCACTGTTGGACCATGCCGTGGAACTGGCCCGCGCCGGCGGCCCCGATGCGGTTGTGCTGCGCGACGTCCAACGCGCTGCCGGGGTCAGCAATTCGGCGGCCTACCGGCACTACTCGGATCGCCAGGCGCTGTTGGCCGAGGTCCAGATCTACGGTATGACGTTGCTCGGCGACACCATGCTGGAATCGTTGGCGGCCCTGCCCAACCGCGGCCCGCGCAACCGTCGTGCATTGGCGCGGCTACGCGCCACCGGCCAGGCCTACGTCGACTTCGCGCTGAATGAACCGGGACTGTTCCGCACCGCGTTCGCCCCCGGCGGGCCCCTGCACACCGACAGCGAGGTGCCCGCCGAGCGCCACCCGTTCCGGATCCTCAGCGGATGCATCGACGACCTCGTCGCCACCGGCGTCCTGCCGGCCGGTCATCGGGCCGGCATCGATGAGGCGGCCTGGGCTGCCGTCCACGGACTGGCCACGCTCTACCTCGACGGTCCCCTCGCCGCGGCCGACCCCCACAGCAAGCAGTTGATCACCGACAGACTGCTGGCCATGATGCAGCGGGGCATCGGCTAACTCTCACCGCTCATGTTGACAGCGATAACTTGAGCTGGCATGCTCGCCGATGTTACTGCCGTCAACATAAGGTGTGTCGCCGATGACCGTTGAATCTCCGACCCGTTCCCGTAGCCACCGAGCGGATGCCGCTCCGCGCCGAATCAGGCCCGCAGCGATCCTGGCGGTGGTGCTGGTGGCCTCACTGGCCATCAACGTCGAAACCACCATCGTCAATGTTGCTCTGCCGACGTTGAATTCCGAACTCGGAGCCTCGACCCGCGGACTGCAGTGGATCGTCGACGCCTACAACCTCGCATTTGCCGCCCTCGTCCTGGCCGGGGGAACCCTCGGCGACAAGTTCGGCCGCCGCGGCGCCCTGATCGCCGGCCTGATCCTGTTCGCGGCGAGCAGTGTGGGGGCGGCTTTGTGCACCACGACCGAATCGCTGATCGTCTGGCGGCTCATCATGGGAGTGTCCGCGGCGCTGATCTACCCCACCACGCTGGCGATCATCACCGATACGTTCCGCGACCCGAAGCAACGCGCGATCGCCATCGGCCTGTGGGGTGCGGTCACCGGACTGGGCGTGGCCATCGGCCCCATCCTGGGCGGCGCACTGCTGGAGGTGTTCTGGTGGGGCAGCCTTTTTCTGGCCCTGGTTCCGATCGCCCTGGTAGCGGCCGCGGCCGCACCTGTGGTGATCCCGGCGTCGGTCCCCGACCGGCAGTCCCGACTGGACCGCGGCGGCTTGATCCTGTCGGTGGTCATGCTGGGCGCACTGGTGTTCACCATCATCGAAGCTCCGGAATGGGGATGGTCCTCGGCCCCGACGCTGGCGGGCTTCGCCGTCGCACTGGCCGCGGGAGTCGGCTTTGCGCTGTGGGAACGCCGGGTGGCCGATCCGCTGATCGACGTCACGCTGTTCACCAACCTGCGGTTCAGCGCGGCCAGCGGAGCGGTGACCGTCGCGTTCTTCGCGCTGTTCGGCTTCATCTTCCTCATCACGCAGTTCATGCAGCTGCTGCAGGGTTTCGGACCGCTGGACACCGGGATTCGAATCCTTCCGGTCGCCATCTCCATCGCGGTCGGATCGGTGCTGGGAACCCGCCTGGCCCTCACCCGGATCGGCACCAAAGCCGTTGTCTTCGTGGGCCTTGCGATGATGGCCGCCTCCTTCGCCTGGATCAGCGTCATCGATATCAGCGTCGGCTACCCGGAGATGGCAGCCCAGATGGTGCTACTCGGCGGCGGCCTGGGCCTGACGACCGCGCCGGCCACCGACTCGATCATGGGCGTGGTGCGACCGGAGCAGGCCGGCGTCGGCTCGGCGGTCAACGACGCCACCCGGCAGGTGGGCGGAACTCTCGGGGTGGCCGTGATCGGCAGCATCTTCTCCACGCTCTACGTCCGCCAACTCGATGACAGCCAGGCGTTGCAGATGCTTCCCGAGTCGGCCCAGTCCGTCGCCCAGGATGGTCTGGCACAGGCCCTGACCGTCGCCGCTCAGTCACCGGCACCCGTGGCAACCGCGGTCCGCGAATCGGTCAACGAGGCCTTCTTGTCCGGGCTGAACGCCGGATGCCTGACCGCAGCGGCGGTCTGCCTGGCCGGGGCGCTGTTCGTGCTGGCCGTCCTGCCCGCACACCCGATCGGAGAAAGGCGATGAAAGACCCCCAGCGCTACGGCCCGTGGGCACTGATCACCGGCACCAACCGATACCCAACGCCACCGCGAGCGCACCCACTCGGCCCACACAGCGTCCAGAGGACATAGAACGGTCCACGGTGCTCCTCATGCTTGTGTGTGACTGGCCGTCGCGTTTCCGCAATTATCCACCGGGGGAACGCATCACGCAGCGAAAGCCGATGTGGCTCATACCGGTATCGATCATCTGCGGCCGCCGCGCCGCGGGCCGGTAGCGCAGGCAGTAGGTGTCCGCACACAGAAACGAGCCGCCCTTGATGACCTTGCGCGGAACGGTGAACTGCGGCTGCGCAGGGTCGTAGCTGCCGGCCTCGCAACACGGGTCACCCGCGCGGGTGTCGGCGTACCAGTCGGCGGTCCATTCCCAGACGTTGCCCGCCATGTCGAACAGCCCGTAGCCGTTGGCCGGGTAACTCCCGACGGGGCTGGTGCGCCCATAGCCGGGGTCGGGGCGCCAGGGGAATTCGCCGTGCCAGTAGTTGGCCAGCCGCTGGCCGGGCTGCTCCGGTTCGTCACCCCAGGTGTAAATCGCCTGCTGCAGTCCGCCGCGGGCGGCGGTCTCCCACTCCGCCTCGGTGGGCAGGGCGAGCCCGGCCCAAGACGCGTAGGCCTCCGCATCCTCGTAGGCGACGTGGACGACCGGGTGGGCGGCACGTTGCGCGATCGACGACAGCGGTCCGACCGGCCGACGCCAGGATGCACCGGGCGTCCAGGTCCACCATTGGCTGAGGTGGCGCAGGTCGACAGGCCCGCTGGTGCGGTGGAACACCATCGACCCCGGTTGCAGATTCTCCGGCGGCGCGTCGGGAAAGTCCGCGGGGTCAAGCGGGCGCTCAGCGACGGTGACATATCCGGTGGCGTCGACGAATTCGGCGAATTCGGTGTTGGTCACCAGGTGTACCTGGATCCGGAAACCCGCGACCACGACCTGCCGCACCGGGGCTTCCTCCGGGTAGTGCCGATCCGATCCCAGCGCCGCCGTCTGCGCCGGGATCGGCACCAGATCAGCTGTCACTCAGAGGATCCCCGGTCCGCCGGGAACACCGTGGCCCACTCGTCGCGCATACTTGCCACCGCCCAGCCCGCCTCGGCCGCCAACTCAAGAGCGCGTTCCGCCCCTGCGGTGTAGCCGAATTCGCGGGTCTCGTCGTCGTGCAGCACCAGCATGCCCATCGATGGCCCCGGGGTCGCGTCGGTGAACTGCAGCATCTCGATATCGCCGTTGGAATTGCCCGCCGCGAAGATCGGCCGCCGGCCGGTGCGGCCCCAGATGCGCACCGCCTTGACCGCGCCGTCGTTGAGGAACTCCGGGCGCGCGGTTGTCAGAAGGTGGCCGTCGGCGAAGTCCAGACCGACCGAACTGCCGATCACCCGTTCCGGCGGTATCCCGTACATCTGGGCCGTCACCGGCCGCATGAAGTCCCGGCCACCGCCGGAGGCGATATAGGTGGTGAACCCGTGTGCTTCCAGGTAGCGCAGCAACTCCACCATCGGCGTGTAGCCGCAGGCGGTGTAAGCGCGGTCGAGGCTCGGATGCCGGGCGTCGTCGAAGAAGGCCTTCACCTGCTCTGCGTGCTGCTCGACCGTCAGACCCTGATAGGCCGACAGGATGCCGCCCATGAGGACCTTGAGCAGGGAGTCGTCGCCGTCGTAGTGCTTGGTGACCGCGTCGGCGAACCACGCCAGGTCGCCGCTCGCGGCCGCGGCGTAGGGCTGCTGCTCCCCCAACGACGGGTCGGCGGCGGCCTGTTCGGCCAGTCGGCGCACCAGAAAGTCCAGTTGGACGTAGGCCGGCTTCTCCACCCACAGCGTGCCGTCGTTGTCGAAGACAGCGATCCGGGCCTCGGGCTCGACGTAATCCGTTCCCGGCGTGGACACCCGCGCGACGAAGTCGACGATCGCCGACTTCGTCGGTCCGTCGTGCCAGGAATCCAACCCTGTAACGGTCAACCGCCCGCCGATTCCATGGCCCTCTTCATTTTCTCCACTGCGGCGGAGATGGTGAACGACGCCGGCTCAGCTCGCGGCGGGAACTCCTTGAACGTGTCCAGGAAGCGCAACACGAGCGCATTGGCGTACAGACAGAGGAAGATCCGGTCCATGACCCAGTCCCAGTAGGTGTTGGACGTGACGTCCGCCCGCTCGAACGGATCGGTGCGCAGGTTGAACAGCTTCGGCGCCCGCAGTTCGGTGAACGGCTCGAACCAGATCTGCAGGGTGCCCTGGCAGCGTTGCTCCAGGAATACCACCTTCCAGTTCTCGTAACGGATTCCGAGCACGTCGCAGTCGTCGGAGAAATAGATCAACCCCCGGCGCGGGCTCTCGTCGACCTCACCGGTCAGGTACGGCAACAGGTCATAGCCGTCGATGTGCACGTGGTAGGTCTTGTCGCCGATCGTGTGGCCCTGCTTGAGCTTGTCGACGATGGCCGGCTCGCCGGCGGCGGCCAGGAAGGTCGGCAGCCAATCATGGTGCTGCACAATCTCGTTGGACACCTCTCCAGCCGGAATCCTGCCTGGCCAGCGAATCATCTCGGGCACCCGGAACGCGCCCTCCCAGCCGGTGTTCTTCTCGCTGCGGAACGGGGTGGTGGCGCCGTCCGGCCAACTGTTGGCGTGCGGGCCGTTGTCGGTGGAGTACATGACGATGGTGTCCTCGGCGAGGCCCAGTTCGTCAAGGCAGTCGAGTAGCTGTCCGACGTGGCGATCGTGGTCGATCATGGTGTCGTGGTACTCGGATTGCCAGCGTCCTGATTGTCCGACGCTCTCGGGCTTGGTGTGGGTGCGGAAGTGCATGTGCGTCATGTTCATCCACACGAAGAACGGCGTGTCCGAATCGGCCTGCCGCTTGATGAAGTCGATGCACGCGCCGGTGGTCTCGTCGTCGATCGTCTCCATCCGCTTGGCGGTCAGCGGCCCGGTGTCCTCGATGCGTTGCTTGCCCGCCGGGCCGAACCGCTCGTCGACCTCATCGGAGGCCTCCTCGGTGGCCCAGGAATGGATGACGCCTCGGGGCATCAGCATCCGGCGCAGCAGCGGCGCCTCTTCCTCGGTCGGGTAGTCGGGGTTCTCCGGTTCCTCCTCGGCATTGAGGTGGTAGAGGTTGCCGAAGAACTCGTCGAAGCCGTGCGCGGTGGGCAGGTGCTTGTTCAGGTCGCCGAGGTGGTTCTTGCCGAACTGTCCGGTGGCGTATCCCAGCGGTTTGAGCAACTCCGCAATCGTCGGGTCTTCCGCTGACAGGCCCATATCGACCCCGGGCATACCGACCTTGCTCAGTCCGGTGCGGTACACGCTCTGTCCGGTGATGAACGATGACCGGCCCGCGGTGCAACTCTGCTCGCCGTAGGAGTCGGTGAACCGCATGCCCTCTTTGGCAACGCGGTCAATGTTGGGGGTTCGGTATCCCATCAGACCGTCGCTGTAGCAACTCAGGTTGGTGATGCCGATGTCATCGCCCCAGATCACCAGGATGTTCGGCTTGCCTTCGGGCATTGCGGACCCCTCGCTTCCAGCTGGTGTTGTCGAGTGTGTCCATCCGACAATAGGCGAAGGCGGCAACGCGATCCACGCTATCGGCTGCCCGCATCCCCGCACTTATGCCCGGGAGGGCCGCACCTAGCGAACGCTTCCGGCGCCCGCGCGCTAGTTCCCGCCGCTGTCACGGTCATCGTCGACGAGGTAGGCCGCCGCCAGGGTCGCCCCCAGCCGGCTGCAGTGTTCGATGACCCCCGGTGCGTCGACGTCGAGCAGGCCGGACTGCCACGCCGTCATCAATTCGCCGAAGCCACCGATGCCGACCAGGGCGTCCATCCGCAACCCCAGTTCGTCGGCGCCCGGCCGCAGAAAGGGCTTGGCGGCGTTGACCATAATGTCGGTGGCCTGGTGCAGAACCGCGGTGCGGCGCTGCTCCAGGGCCGCGCTGCCCACGTGATGGCCGAACATGATCTGCGCCCAGCCGGGGTCGGCGGCGATCCGCTCGATCACCGCCGCGATGCCCTTACTCAACGTCTCTATCGGCGGTCGGGCCGGATTCTCGGTCAGGACGGTGACCAGCTCGCTGATCAGGTCGTCCTTGATGCCGTCCCACACAGTGGCCAACAGATCGTCACGTTCGGCGAAATGTTCATAGAAGTACCGGTCGTTGAGCGACGTCCGCGCGCACACGCCGCGCATCGTCACCGCCGCCCAACCGCTTTCGACCCAGATCTCGGTCGCGGCGTCGATCAGACGCTGCCGCCGCTCGGCGTGCCGCTCGGCGGCGGTGCGGCCACCCCAAACTCCCGCTTTCGCTGGCACGTGTCCATGTTGACATCCCGGCTGGCCGGGTCCAAACTGATGGCGTGCGCGGCCAATGGTGTCAGGTGCCCTCAAAGTGAGATTGGCGATCCCCGGCCTCGGCAGCCGTCGCAGCGCCGGCGCGAATGCTGTGGTGACCGGCGCGGGCAGCGGTATCGGGCGCGGATTCGCGTGTGAGATCGCCCGCCGCGGCGGTCGCGTCGTCTGCGCCGACATCGATGACTCCGGTGCCAGGGAAACCGCCAACCTGATCGGCTCCCAGGCGCTGGCATGGCACTGCGATGTGTCCGACGCCGAAGCAGTCGCCGAGATGGCAGACGGCGCTGACGACTGGTTCGACGGGCCGACCGATCTGGTGGTCAACAACGCCGGGATCGGCGCCGGCGGAACCGTGATCGGCGATCTGCCCCTGGATCTGTGGCGCAGGACCGTCGACGTCAACCTCTGGGGTGTGATTCACGGCTGCCACGTCTTCGCGCCGAGGATGCGGGCAGCGGGCCGCGGCGGGATCATCAACGTCGGCTCAGCGGCCGGGTTCGCCGCGGCCCCGCGGATGGCGGCCTACAACGTGAGCAAAGCCGCCGTGCTCGCGCTGTCGGAGACCCTGGCGGCCGAGCTTGCCGGCACCGGCGTCGCCGTGACCGTGCTGTGCCCGACATTCGTCAAGACCAACATCGTCGACCCCGACCTCATCGACGAGTCGGCGGCCCGGCTGGCGATGACGGCGATGAAGTGGACCGGGGTCAGCCCGGAGTCGGTGGCGCGGGCCGCCCTCGACGGCAACGACCGCGGCCGTCTGCACGTCGTTCCCCAATTCGACGCCAAGGTCATCTGGCAGACCAAGCGTCTTGTTCCGGCCACCTACACCAGGGCGCTCGGCGTGGTCGAACGCCTCGCCCGCTGATTCGACAGGAGTCCCACGATGGCGTTCGAGTACGGCGACATGCTGGCAACCATCAAGGAAAAGCAGTGGGCGCTGGCCGATATCGACTGGGACGCGCCGGGCGCCGAGGCCATCACCGACGAGCAGCGCCCCAAACTCAAGGCGTTTATGTCCGACCTGGTGTGGATCGAGAACGTCGGCGCGCGGGGTTTCGCGGCGCTCGTCCCCAAAGCGCCGACCGAGGAGATCAAGCAGATCTATCAGTACTTCCATGCCGAGGAACAGCGCCACGCCAATGCCGAACTCGCGCTGATGCGGCGCTGGGGCATGGTCGAGGCCGACGAGATGCCGATGCCCAACAACAACATTCGGCTCGTTATCGAGTGGCTGGACCGCTACTCCGACGGCATGCCGCTCTCCACCCTGGGCACGGTGATTCCCGCCCTGGAGACCGCCCTGGACGGGGCGCTGGTCAAGTTCCTGCTCGACGAGGTTAAAGACCCGCTGTGTCATGAGGTGTTCCGACACATCAATAGCGACGAATCCCGTCATCTCGCCGTCGGATTCCAGGTTCTCGACATGCTCGGCGCCGGACCGATGCGCAAGATCATCATCGAAGGAGCCGGCACGCTGATGAAACCGTCGTTGATGCTGGGCCTGCTGGTCTACTCGCCGCTGTTGACGAGGATGATCACCAACGTCAGCGCCATGGGCCTGTCAGAGGACAAGCTGTACAACGCGATCCGACGGTTCGACAAGGCCGGCGAGCGCAGCGCAAACACTCGCCGCCTGCCGGCGTTTCACGTAATCAAACGGCACTTCGACCTGGCGATCAACCATCGTCAGCCGTTCCAGTTCGTGGCAGAGCAGATGGGCGTTGTGATCGACCGTTTCCCCGTCGGTCTGCTGGGCAAGGTGCCGTCGTGGTCGGAGGAACTGACCCACGAACCGGTGTCACGATGAGCCCGACCGCTTCGGTGCTGATCGTCGGTGCCGGCTTCGCCGGGCTGGGCACCGCAATCCGCCTGCTGCAGAGCGGGATCGACGACTTCGTCATTCTCGAACGCGGCGACCGCGTCGGCGGCACCTGGCGTGACAACACCTACCCGGGCGCCGCCTGTGACATCCCATCGGTGCTGTACTCGTACTCGTTCGCTCCCAACCCGCACTGGTCACGCGCGTACTCCGGCGGCGCCGAGATCCTGCGCTATATCGAGGGCCTGGTCGACAGGTACGGGCTGCACCGCCACATCAGGTTCGGCGAGGATGTCACCGCGCTGAACTTCGACGAGGACACCGGAACCTGGACCGCCGACGTCCGATCCGGGACGACGTACACCGCCCGCGCCGCGGTGATGGCGCCGGGCCCGCTGGCCAATGTCAGCTGGCCGGACATCCGGGGGCTGGACAGCTACACCGGACACAAGATCCACAGCGCCCGTTGGGATCACGACTACGATATGGCGGGCAAGCGGGTCGCTGTGATCGGAACCGGCGCCAGCGCGGTGCAGATCATCCCCGAACTGGTCAAGCAGGCCGCAAAGGTCAAGGTCTTCCAGCGCACTCCCGGTTGGGTGCTGCCCCGCCCCAACTTCCCGCACCCCGGCTGGGCAAGGCAACTCTTCCGCCACATCCCGCTCACCGAACAGCTTGCGCGCCAGGCCTGGTTCTGGGGACATGAGGCCGCCGCGGTGGGCATGGTGTGGAACACCCCGGCCACCGACGCCATCCAGTTGGTGGCCAAAGCCCACCTGCGCCGCCAGATCCGCGACCCCTGGAAGCGACGACAGCTCACCCCCGACTTCCGGGCCGGCTGCAAGCGGATGCTGATGACCAACGACTACTACCCTGCGCTGGAAAAAGACAACTGCAAGCTCGTCACCTGGCCAATCGCGACGATCTCGCCCAATGGCATCCGCACCGCCGACGGTATCGAGCACGAGGTGGACTGCATCGTCTTCGCCACCGGCTTTGACGTCGCCAAGACGGGGACGCCGTTCCCGGTGGCCGGACTCGACGGACGCAAGCTGGCCGACGAATGGTCAAGCGGGGCATACGCCTACAAGAGCGTCTCGGTCTCGGGCTATCCGAATCTGTTCCTGACGTTCGGGCCCAACTCCGGTCCGGGCCACAACTCCGCGCTGCTCTACATGGAGGCGCAGATCGACTACATCGTCGCGGCCCTGCGGCTCATCGCCGAACAGGACATCCACTCACTCGATGTCCGCCGGGGACGGCAGGACGCCTACAACACCGATATTCAACGGCGGCTACAGGGCACCACCTGGAATTCAGGGTGCAACAGTTGGTATCTCACCGCCGACGGCCACAACGGGACCATGTTCCCGGGACTGGCCAGTCAGTTCACCCGGCAACTGGCCCGGGTCGACCTCGACGACTATCGCGTGACGGTGCGGGCCTGCTGACCGCCGCCTAACACGCCAGGCCGAATCCGCCGTACCCGGCCCATACCTCCGCGCGCGATTCGGGGATCGGCAGCGTGATGCCGAACGGCCCCTTGGCGGTTGGACTTTCGGTTATGTCCCGGCGCCGTCGGCGCCGGGGGCGCCGGCTGTGCCGGGGGCGCCATCCGCCCCAGCCGTGCCGGGGGTCCCGGTCGCACCGGGCAGGCTGGTACCGGTAGCTCCGGTGGTACCGGTAGCGCCGGTAGCGCCGGTAGCGCCTGCGGTTCCGGCATCGCCGATCGTGCCGCCGCCACCGGGGGTACCGGCCGCACCACCGGCACCGCCCAGGCCGCCGGAGCCGCCGGCGCCACCGTCACCGGGTGTACCGCCGACACCGCCGGCACCGCCGAGGCCCGCAGCGCCGCCGGGACCACCGGGACCCGCGAGACCGCCGGTACCACCGACGCCCCCGATCCCGGTACCAAGCCCAGCCGAACCGGCCCCGCCGGCCCCACCGATCGCGCCGTCACCGCCATCGGCGCCGGTGCCACCGGTGCCACCGGTGCCCCCCGTACCGCCCGTACCGCCGTCACCGCCGGCG
>JBFYOR010000099.1:0-6734 GCA_041303695.1 Mycobacterium sp.
ATGCGCCGCGCAGGTGCAGCAGTGGGACATCAAGCTGGCGGTTCATCAGACGCATGAATCGATGGCCTTCGCTGCGGAACTGGCTGCGCACCGCCCAGCGCTGGTACTCCAGCGCGGAGTGCGCCGCGGACGGAATCTGGATCGCCTGCCGAAGATGACCGATGGTTTCGGAAAAGTCCGCGGAGGCTTGCCAGGCGCTGGATGCCCGGCTGCGCACCAGAAGTTCGAGTTGTTCGGCGTCGTTGCGGGTAAGTACCCGTTCCGGCCATTGCGGGACCTGGTAACCCAGCAAGGTGGGCAGCAGCGCGCGGCTCTGGTCGCGGCGCAGGAGCACCGAGGTCCGCAATGCCGCCGGGTGCGGCGAACTGACCAGCGCAATGGCCCGCACGACCCGCGAGTGCAGCACCGCGGTGGCCCAGCACACCAAGCCGCCGTCGGCGTGACCGACCAGGGTGGCCGAGGTGTGGCCCAACGCGCGGATCAGCCCGGCGGTGTCCCCGGCCAGCGTCCAGCCGTCGTAGCCGCGCGGCGGTTTGTCACTGCCGCCGTACCCGCGCAGGTCGACGGCGACCACCCGGGCGTCGGACAACCCGCGCAGCTGATGACGCCAGGACCACCAGAAGGATCCGAAGCCGTGCAGCAGGATCACCAGCGGGCGCGCGGTGGGTGGGGTGTCATCGTCGGTGTCGGACAGTGCCTCGACGCATTGGAACCGGATCCCGTTGGCGTGCACGTCGTGGTGACGCCACGGTCCCGCGATGCGGGTGACCGACGGGTCCGGCCGCGCCATCACCAGCCTGACGGGTCGGTGGGTGCCGGGTCGGATCTGGCCGGGGTGGGACCGGAGGCGGCCGGCGTGGTGGTGACCGCCGGCGTCGGCGTCGCCACCCCCATGGCCTTGTTGATGCCCGGGGTGAGCGCGGCGGTGGTCTCCTTGACCGATTCGATGGTCTGCTGCGGCCCCCGGATCCGCCGCACCTTCAGGTAGCCCAGCAGCGCGAACACCGCCGTCACCACCAGCATCAGGATGAACACGATCAGGAACGCCGCCCAGCGCCACAGCCAGTTGTCCAACAGTTCGGCCAGGAAGAAGAACATGAAGAAGGTCGAGTAGAGCAGCACGACCAGGGCCAGAATGAAGAAAACACTGCCGGTGAGGCCCTTCTTCACGTCCCGGGTGATCTCGGCCTTGGCCAGTTCGACCTCCGCGCGCACCAGTGTCGACACCTGGGTGGTGGCGTCCTTCACCAGGGCGCCGATGGACGGATCGGCGGGCATCGCGTGTGGGTCTGCCAGCGGAATCGAGGTAACGGTGCTGGGCACCCCGTTCTTGCGATCCCGATTGCTCACGGCGGTCCTCCAACGGTCGGTGTGGTCGGGAGTTCATGTTGCCATGTCCGACGCGCGGCAGGGTACCGGTCGTTCTGTTACGCAAGTTACGGATGGGACCAAGTTAGACTGGGCTTTCGAGTGGGACAGGCGATGGAGGTACCAGTGATCACCGCACTCCGGGTACGGCGCGCGGCGGGGGCTGTCCTGGCCGTAGTCGCCGCCCCGTTCATCGCACTGCTGCCGACCCCGGCCGTGGCCGGCGCCGACGACCCGGTGTCGATCGGCGGCGGGGCCGGCATCGTTATCGACAGTGACACCTACTGCACGCTCACCGCCATCGGCAACGACAAGACCGGTGCGCTGATCGGTTTCACCTCAGCGCACTGCGGCGGCCCGGGCGCGCAGGTGTCCGCAGAGGGTGCCGAGGACCGCGGTGTCATCGGAACGATGGTGGCCGGCAACGACGGCCTGGACTACGCGGTGATCCGTTTCGATCCGGCCAAGGTGACCCCGGTGTCGAACTGGAACGGGTTCAAGATCAACGGCCTCGGCCCGGATCCGATGTTCGGCCAGATCGCCTGCAAGCTGGGCCGGACCACCGGCTATTCATGTGGGGTGACCTGGGGCCCCGGCGATGAGCCGGGCACCATCGTCAATCAGGTCTGCGGCCAGCCGGGTGACTCCGGCGCCCCGGTGACGGTCAACAACAAGCTGGTGGGAATGATCCACGGCGCGTTCACCGAGGGCCTGCCCACCTGTGTCATCAAGTACATCCCGCTGCACACGCCGGCGGTGACCATGTCGATCAATGCGATCCTCGCCGATTTGGCGACCAAGGACCGCCCGGGTGCGGGATTCGTCCCGACCTCCAACTCAGCGCCCGGTGCGGCTCCTTTCGCCCGCTGAGCTAATTCGCCTTGCTGGAGCGGATGGCCTCGAACACGCCCGGATCGAGCAACGTCGAGGTGTCGCCGAGTTCGCGGCCTTCGGCGACATCGCGCAGCAGGCGGCGCATGATCTTCCCGCTGCGAGTCTTGGGAAGCTCGGGGACGACGTGGATCTCGCGCGGTTTGGCGATCGGTGAGATCTCCCGGGCCACCTCGGCCCGCAACTCGTTGACCATCTCCGCGGTCGACATGTCGGCATGGTGTTCCTTGAGAATGACGAACGCGCAGATCGCCTGACCGGTGTGGTCGTCGGACGCCCCGACCACGGCCGCTTCCGCCACGCCGGCATGGCCGACCAGGGCCGACTCCACTTCCGCGGTGGAGATGCGGTGTCCCGACACGTTCATCACGTCATCGATGCGTCCCAGGACCCAGACTTCGCCGTCGGTTCCGTAGCGCGCACCGTCGCCGGCGAAGTACCAGCCCTGCTCGCCGAAGCGCGACCAGTACGTCTCCGCGTACCGCTCGGGATCCCGCCAGATACCGCGCAGCATCGACGGCCACGGCTTGTCCAGTACGAGATAGCCGGTGGCCTGTTCGCCATGCTCGGTGGCTGGTGCCAATTCGATTCCGTTGTCATCGACGATCTTCGCGGAGATACCTGGCAGCGGCCGCATCGCCGATCCGGGCTTGCACTCGGTCACGCCCGGGAGCGGCGAGATCATCGCCGCGCCGGTCTCGGTCTGCCACCAGGTGTCGACGATCGGGGTGTGGTCGTCGCCGAACACCAACCGGTACCAGCGCCACGCCTCCGGGTTGATGGGTTCACCGACCGATCCCAACAGGCGCAGACTCGACAGGTCATGCTCGAAGGCCAGCTCGCGTCCCCACTTCATGAAGGTGCGGATCAGAGTCGGCGCGGTGTAATAGATTGTCACCCCGTACTTTTCGATGACCTGGAAGTGGCGGTGCTCATCGGGGGAGGACGGTGTTCCCTCGTAGAGCACCTGGGTGGCGCCGTTCGACAGCGGGCCATAGACGATATAGGTGTGGCCGGTGACCCAGCCGATATCAGCGGTGCACCAGTAGACATCCGTCTCGGGCTTGATGTCGAAGACGTAGTGGTGGGTGTAGGACGCCTGGGTCAGATAACCACCGGAAGTGTGAATGATGCCTTTCGGCTTGCCGGTGGTGCCGGAGGTGTAGAGCAGGAAGAGCGGCTGCTCGGAGTCGAAGGCTTCCGGCGTGTGATCGGGTGATGCCTTCTCCACGGTGTCGTGCCACCACAGGTCGCGGCCCTCGGTCCAGTTCACCTCGATTCCGGTGCGGCGCACCACCAGAACGTTGCTCACCGAGGGCTGACCGGCGACGGCTTCGTCGACGGCATCCTTGAGCGACACCGCGTGGCCCCGCCGGTACTGGCCGTCGGTGGTGATCACGAGCTTGGCCTCGGCATCCTCGATGCGGGCGCGCAGGGCCGCTGCCGAGAATCCGCCGAACACCACCGAGTGCATGACCCCCAGCCGGGCACAGGCCAGCATCGCCACCACGGCCTCCGGCACCATCGGCATGTAAATGGCGACCCGATCGCCGGCGACCAGACCAAGTGCGGTCAGCGCGTTCGCGGCCCGGCACACCTCGTCCTTGAGTTCGGCATAGGTGACGGTGCGGGCGTCGCCGACCGGCTCCCCTTCCCAATGGATGGCCACCCGGTCACCATTGCCCGCTTCGACGTGCCGGTCGACGCAGTTGTAGGCGACGTTGAGTCGGCCGCCGACGAACCATTTGGCGACCGGGGCACCCGACCAGTCGAGAACCTCGGTGAAGGGGGTGTTCCAATCCAGCCGATTGGCCTGCTCGGCCCAGAATTCAAGCCGGTCCGCCTCCGCCCGGTCATAGAGATCCGCTGTCGCATTGGCGTGGTCAGCGAATCCCGCCGGCGGCGGGTAGTGGGTGGGAACGTCGGTGTGCGCCTCGGTCATGGGTGTGAGCCTAGTCACCGCCCGGGCGCCGAACAGGGCTACGTCACACTGATCGGCGGACGGTGCGTGCCGCGCGGCGAACGGCAGATATCCGTCCGTCCAGCGGCCCCCGCGATGCCCCGAGCCCGGTCAGCTAGCGTGGGCCGTCGTGACATCCCGACAGCCGGACCTGCTCGCGCCGCTGCTCGACCTGCCCGGCGTGGCCGATGCCGCCGAAGATGCCAGATCGGCGTTGGGCAAAGCCCATCGTCATCGCACCAACCTTCGCAACTGGCCTGTCACGTCGGCCGAGTCGGCTGTGCGCGGTGCGCGCTCTTCCTCGGCACTCGACGGCGGCGGGGTTCACCTGGAGGCCTCCTCGGGTGAGGAGGACCCGGTGCTCGCCGGTGCGCTGCGGGTAGGGCAGGCGCTCGAGGGCGGCACGACAAGCTTGGTCGGGGTGTGGCAGCGAGCGCCACTTCAGGCGCTGGCCCGTCTGCACGCCCTCGGCGCCGCCGATCTGGTGGACGAGGCGGGGCTGGGCCGGCCACGCCAGGTGCCCGAAGTCGCTGCCCGGCTGGACCTGGTGACCCGACTGGTTACCGGCGGCAGTTCGGTGCCTGCACCGGTGCTCGCCGCCGTCGCGCACGGTGAGCTGCTGACCCTGGCACCGTTCGGTAGCGCCGACGGGGTTGTGGCGCGCGCTGTTTCACGTCTGGTGACGATCGCATCCGGTCTGGACCCGCATGGACTCGGGGTTCCGGAGGTCTATTGGCTGCGCCGGGCCGATGAGTACCGGGCCGCGGCCGCGGCCTTCGCTTCCGGAGAGCCCGAGGGTGTCGGCACCTGGTTACTGCTGTGCTGTCGGGCATTGGAAGACGGTGCGCGCGAAGCGTTGTCGATCGCGGAGGCCGCAGGCAAGTAGTCGTAATGCCAAGCGTCGGACATGCGAAGCGGGCGGCGTTCCGAACAGTGTTCGGATCGCCGCCCGCTAGCACGGTTTCGGGTTACCAGGCGTGCTGTATGGGTTGCGTGGGTCGACCTCGGCGATCCTGCGCTGCGCCTTGAGTGTGGTTCTGCCCAAAGAACCGCAAACTACATTCGCTTTGCGCAAGTACGCAGGCCCGCAACACTTCTGCCATCATCGCGGCGTGCTCCGCGTGGGTGCCCGTGAACCGTGCTGGGATGCCTAGTTCGGGAAGTAGAACCTTCTCTTCCGGTCCTACTTTGGCCTTACCAAGCCTCCGTGATTCCTTTGTACTCCGTGACGACCGTCACAGCAAGGGGAAAACGGCAACAGTTCGGAAAAGCTCACAAAAGCTCAAGGCGCCCCCAAAAAGTGAAGCGGCGCAACGCCGGACAGTTCAGCAGGGCGGCGAGTTCTCCGGCGCACCCGGTCGGTGCCGGTGTCTGTGGGGCCCGTTCCGTGGAGAGTCGCACCCAGTCGGTCGGCGCCCGGAAAGTGGCAGTTCAAGACACCTGGCGGAGGGTGCAAATTCACAGCAAAAACGTGGTTTTCCCTGCCCTGAAGACCTTGCGCCGGGCCGGTTCCCCGTGTGTATAGTGAGCATCACTCGGCTTATGCCGAGCGTGCATCAGCCCGACCCCCCGGGGCTGATACACGACGACCCTCGCCTCCTCCCCCCCTGGCGAGGGTCGTCCTTTTTGTGCACGTCCTGTCGGGCACGTCCTGTCGGGCACGTCTTGTCGGGCCCGGTAGCACCTTCATCCACAGGCACCGGGCCGGTGACTGGTGCAGCGGCGCCGACCACGTCAACGTTGGCGCCGTGATCTCCACCATGTCAGCCCCGCTACCCGCCGTGCTCACTCTGATCGACGATCCAGAGTTGGCGGCCAGTGCCGATCGCATCGCCGCGGCGGTCGGTGCGCGGGCCATCGCCGCGGCAGCGCCGAGTAGGCGGAACTGGCTGGCGGCTGCCGCGGTGATTCTGGACGAGGCTGCCGCGCGGCGGTGTTCAGAAGCCGGGATGCCCCGTCGGGACGGGGTGGCGCTGATCGGTCCCGATCAGCCGTCCCCCTCGATGTGGACGGCTGCGATAGACATCGGGGCCCAATGTGTCTGCGCCTTGCCCGATCAGGAGGCCAACCTGGTGCGCCACGTCGCGGAGAGCACCGAACGAGGGGGGCCGGCCGTGCGCGGCGGCCGGGTGATTGCGGTGACGGCAGGTCCCGGCGGTGGCGGGGCGTCGGTATTCTCCGCCGCACTGGCACGGTGCGCGGCCGAGGCGCTGTTGGTGGACCTGGATCCGTGCGGCGGCGGTATCGATCTTCTGCTGGGGGGTGAGTCCGCCCCGGGGCTGCGCTGGCCGGATCTGAGGCCGCAGAGCGGCCGGTTGAGCTGGACCGCATTGCGCGAGGCGTTGCCGCGCCAGCAGGAGATGAGCTTCCTCTCCGGCACACGAACGTTCCACGACGTCGACGCCGGCGCGGCGGCGGCGGTGTTGGACGCTGGACGACGAGGCGGCACGACGGTGATCTGCGATGTCCCGCGGCAGCCGGCTGCGGCGGCTGCCCATGCCGTGGAGGTGGCAGA
>JBFYOR010000100.1:0-4043 GCA_041303695.1 Mycobacterium sp.
GCCAGACCCTGCGCGATCTGGCCCGCCGCCGCAAACGGGATTTCCGGGTCTTGCCTCGCTCGGCCTCAGCCCGCCTACCCCTGATCGGGGCTACCTGGCAAACTGTCTACCGTGATGCCGCGCATGACCGCTGTCCTGGCAGCCTTCCTCGTAGTCGGCGGGCTCGCGGGCGCACCCGCATCCGCCAATCCCGTCGACCCGCCCGGGACCCTGACCGTCGGGGGCCTGCAGCGCACGTATCTGCTGCACGTGCCCCCCGGACTGCAGCAGCCGGCCGGGCTGGTGATCAATCTGCACGGGGCCGGGATGAACGGTCCCCAGCAGGCCGGACTGACCGGCTACAACGCCGTCGCCGACCGGTTTGGCTTCGTGGTGGCCTATCCCGACGGAATCGACGCCAGTTGGGCCGACGGCCGTGGTGCGTCGATCCCCGATCGCCAGGGCGTCGACGACGTCGGCTTCCTCGCCACCTTGATCGAGCGGCTGTCCCGGGACTTCGGCATCGCTCCGGGGCGAGCATTCGTCACCGGCATGTCGGCGGGTGCCTTCATGGCCAACCGGCTGGTCTGCGACCGCGCCGACCTGGTGTCAGCCGCAGCGCCGGTGGCAGGCACGCTCGGTGCCGGACTGCCCTGTGCGCCGTCCCGTCCGGTCTCGGTGATGGCGGTGCACGGCACGGCCGATCCGGTGGTCCCTTTCGAGGGCGGACCCATGGTCGGCCGGGGCGGGGCCAGCGACATCCTGTCCGCACCCGCCCTCGCCGAGCGCTGGCGGGAGATCAACCGGTGCCCGGGTCCACTGGTCGACGACCCGGCGACGACCGGCGAACGCGACGAGGTGTCCGCGGTCGGTTGTGCGGGCGGGACCGAGGTGGTCCTGGTCCGGATCAACGGCGGCGGGCACACCTGGCCGGCAGACGCCGCCGGTACCAGTGGGCAGTTCTTCGCAGCGCAACTGGGCTGAGTCAGCCGGCCAGCACCCTGAGCTGTGACCAGGGAATGCGGTCCAATCCGTAGTAGTCCCAGGTC
Source organism: Mycobacterium sp. (assembly GCA_041303695.1). Classification (GTDB taxonomy): domain Bacteria; phylum Actinomycetota; class Actinomycetes; order Mycobacteriales; family Mycobacteriaceae; genus Mycobacterium. The sequence goes on from JBFYOR010000100.1 coordinate 1,029, forward strand.
AATCCGGTGTCGGTCCACACCTTGCCGGGATCGGAGTCGCTGGATCCGGGGACGGCCTCGAACGCGAAGGCCATGCGCGCCGCCCCCTGGTCGGCCACGTAGGCGCCGTGGGTCTGCAGAGTCTTGGCGATGACCTTCTCCCCCGGCGTGATGTCCGCGATGGCATCGACGTTGATCGTCGGGTCGAGTTGAATCCGGTAGCCCTCCGGGATCGGGGTCGGGACCCCGGCGATGTTCGAGCCGTCGGACTTCGCCGCCGGACCTACGAAGCCCGGGCCGGCGATATCGGTGGCGAATACCAGTGCATGGTTCAGGCCACTATTGGCGTTGATGGCTGCCGTCATTTCCGCGGCGGTGATCACCCCGGCGTAGCGGGACAGGTTCGTCGCCGTGGCAGAACCGGAGGTGTCCACACCGTTGCCGCTGAGCGGGGTCATCCCGCCCCAGGACGCCGTCCAGGTGTCGGTCGCGGCGTCGTACGTGGCCTGCCACAGTCCGAACACCTGACCTGTTTTGGGGTCCTGGATCGCCAGGTGACCATCGCCGCCCTCGTACTGCGGAACATGGGTTCCCGGCGGAATCGGTACCCGGTGGTCGCCGAACGGGTCACTTCCCCACGGCTGGGTGAAGGTGACGTCGTAGCGCGGTGTGGAATCGGTGACGGCGGTGGCCGGGATCAGCGTCGTGCCTTCCCGATATAACTCGGCGACATGCTGCGAACCGGGCGCCGACAGATGGCCGACCCAGGTGTCGCTGTCGGCGGCCAGAGTCGGGTCCGCCCCGATCGGCTTCCACAACCAATCCGCACTCGGAAACTCCGCGGCAGTCGAGATGATCCCGGACACCGGATCGAAAATCACCGAAACCGCTCTCTCCAACGTCGGCGCATCGGCCATCGACTGGTCGGTCCCGCGGTCCAGGAAGCGGTAGACGAATCTGCCGTCGGTCGCGTCGACGGTCTGCGGCACGATCCGGTCGCCGAGGGGCAACGCATTCGTCGCCCGATAGGAGTCGGTGTCGTTCATGGCGATAACCGCGTAGTAGAAGGTGCCACTGCCGCCCGGATCGTGGCGAATCAGAAGTGCCGCAACGGGTGTGTCGCTTCCCGTGACATCTGCGGCGACGGGGTCGCCGACGATGCGAACGGTGCTCTTGCCGGCCGACCCGGGTGCGGAGACGTTTTCCGCCACCCCGTTGGACAGGGTGAACTTCTCGCCGTCGATCGTGATCGTGAGGTTCTGCAACGCGACCGGATGCAGCTGCACGCTGCGCTGTTCGTCCTGGGCCGAGCGAATGGAAGCGAACAGCAGGCCCAGTGCGGCAATGGCCGCGATGAGCCCGAACAGCATCGGCTTCTTCACGGTGCACCGATGCTATGCATGCTGGTAGTAAGAAATGGTTCGCGGGGCGACCTCACTGCCGCCGAACCATCCGGTGACCCGCGCGCTGGTCCAGAAGTTCGGCGTCAACTCCGCGGGGGTGGCCTTGTATACCGTTCGGTCGCTATAGGAAACCGTGATGCCGTCGTAGTCGACGGAATAACTGAAGGTCTCGTTGACCGGCACGGTGATGACTTCGTCCTTGGTGGGAAAGACGTAGCGGAAGTCGACGTTGAAGAACGGTCCGATCTCGAAAGCACCACTCTGCAGGTTGTAGCGCCACACCACCATGGCGGAGTTGCGGTCCGGTCGCCACGGGGTGAAGGTGATCCCCGCGAGTTTGTTCCAGTCCAATTGATCCTCATCTTTGAGGTCGTAGGCCGAATCGGCGGTGAGTGTGGCGCCGCCGGAATCCTTGGTGATCCATAACGCCCAGCGGTTCGGGATGACGAAATGGGTGCCCTTGTAGATGGTGATGCGCCGGCCGAGGGGCGTGCTGAGCGGACTTGGCGCCGAGTTGGCTGATGGCGCCACCGAAATCGGTTCCGGGATCTGCCCGGGTTCGACCACCGGGGTTCTGACGGACCGCCCTTTGGGATGCCCGATCGGCGCGGGTGCCGTCGACACCGGAAGCCTCGCCTCGGGGGCAGCGACCCGTGCCGCCACTCTGCCCGCCGGCGGGAGCGCGGCCGCGGCTTTCGGCGGGGCTGATTTCGGCTGCGACCGCCGGTTCGGCGCGGGCTTGGCACTAGCCCGGGAACGGTCGAGGGTACCCGCCCGCGGGCCACGCTCGCCGTTCGCCGCGCTGTCGGCCGCGCCGGGCCGACCGGGGGCTGCCGGGGCCGAATCAACCGGAGCGGCGGATGCCGAATCCGCAAGCGCAGTGGCCATTGCGGCCCAGACGCCGAATGCCATCGCGAGACCGCCGACACAGCGTGCCGGCAGGATCATGGCGGGCAGGGTCATGTGAACTTGATGTAGTACGACACCGTCCGCGGTGCCACCTCGTTACCGCCGAACCAGCCACTGATCCGCACCGCGGTCCAAACGTTGGGAGTCAGGCCCTCGGGGAAGGGCTTGATCACCGTCCGGTCGCCGTAGCTGAGGGTGACACCGGTGTAGTCGACGAGGTAGTTGAAGGTCTCGCCGACGGGCACCGAGATGATCTCCGACGGTCCCTGCGGTGAGATACGCGCCTTGTCGACGTTGTAGTACGGACCGATCTCGAATTCCTCGGTGGTCAGGTTGTACCGCCACCCGACCATCACCGAGTTCAGGTCCGGCTCCAGCGGAGCGAAGGCGATGCCGGTGAACTTGTTCCAGTCGAACTGGTCCACGTCCTTGAGGTCATAAACCGAGTCGGCGGTGAAGGTTCCGGTGCCCTGAACCTTCTGGACGAAGAACCCACCGAAATTGTTCGGGATGGCGAAATGCGTTCCCTTGTAGACGGTGATCAGCCGTCCGCGGGGATCGCAGTTGAACAGCGCGTTTAGGGCTCTCGCGATGGGGCCTGGCCTCGGGGCGGGCGCGGGGGCCGCGTCGGCGGCCGGCGCTGAGACGGCCGGCGCCGCGGCAGTTATCACGGGGCCAGTGCGCATTGCGGAGCCGGCACGCCGGGCCTCGCGGACGGTGGCGT
>JBFYOR010000101.1:0-6093 GCA_041303695.1 Mycobacterium sp.
GGTCACACTCTGTGTACGGGTTGCTGCGCAGGCCGCCGAGGCCAGCGTTGGTCACCTCCGGACACGAAACGGTGACCATGAAGTAGATCTGGTCCTTGTCCGCGACGACGGCAAAGTGCTCGCGATCGAGGTGAAACTGGCCGCAACGGTCGAAGATCGGGACGTCGCGCACTTGCGGTGGCTGGCGAACGGCCTCCGCGGGAAGCTGATCGACGCGATCATCATTAACACCGGGCCCAATGCCTACCGTCGCCCCGACGGCATCGCGGTAGTCCCGCTAGCCCTGCTCGGCCCGTAAATTGCGCATCGAATCACCGATTCCTAGGACAAATTGAGTGAGACACCTCACCAGGGGATCGCGTAGGTTCCCAGAGGAACAACCCCGGAACCCGAACGCACCGACTGACGAAAGCCATCATGACCGAGGATCAGAGCACCGACACCCCACCGAATCACCTCTCCACTGATCCGAGCAGCCCCTTCTACAGCGAAGAGGTGCTCCGGCGCGACGTGGGTATTCGCTTCAATGGCGTCGAGAAGACCAATGTCCACGAATACAACGTGGCGCAGGGTTGGGTGCGTGTTGAAGTTCCCACCGCCAAGGATCGCCGCGGAAATCCGATGCTTATCAAGCTCAGCGGCACCGTTGAACCCTATTTCCGCTTAACGGAATAGGTCATATAGGGATCGGTCGACAGGCCCAAAACGCTCCCCCGACTGGACAAGGTAGGTAGCCGGTGCCCGCAACCCCAGATCGCGGGATGTCTGAGGTGGCGATTGTGACCACCCGCCGGGTCGATCCCGACCGCGTCGCGGACTACCAGGTGTGGAGTGAGAAGGTCCGGGCCTGCCTGCAGCGGGCACCGGGGTTCATCTCGGCTGAGCAGTTGCCGGCCATCCCTGGCCAGCAGGACTTCTGGACGCAGATCATCCGGTTCTCCGACAAGGACCACTCGGCGCAGTGGGTTCGCTCCGCTGAACTGGCCGGGTTGATCAAGGAAATCGAGCCGTACACCGAGAACGCTGAAGTCTCAGCGGTCCGGATCGGCGACAACGATTGGCTGAACTTCGGACTCAGCACCAAGGCGGGACCAGGGGCACCCGTCAAATGGAAACAACTCATCGCCGGAGTCATGGTGCTGTACCCGACCGTGGTCATCGTGAGCCAACTCTTCGAGCGGTTCGTGACCCTCCCGTTCGCGGTATCGGTCCTGCTCACGAACGCGATCGCGATGGCGCTGGTGATGATGGTCTTCCTGCCGCAACTCTCCCGGGTGCTGCACGGGTGGCTGCTGCCAGCCGAGCCATTGCCGGTGTGGAAGACCATTGGCGTCGCAGTTCTGCTGCTTGCGGCGACCGGCGCCTGCCTGGTGTTGTTCCTGACGGTGCTGCCCGGCTAACGTGGATTCCACTGGGCCGATCGGGCCGCCGTGAGCACAATGTGCAAAAGTACTCGTATTGCGCACTTCGGCCAGTAGCGAGCACAAGCACGACATGCAGTAACGCCGACCTTACGTTGATCGAAAGGTTAATTACCTCAGCGTAAGGAGTTCGACATGGTCGCCATCGGTTCCATCAGTGCGTGGAATCCCGGGCGCGGGCCGGTCACCACGTGGACGGCCTCCCCGGCCAGTCGCGGCGTCATGGCGCAGGCCGAGATTGATCTCCTGCCGCCCAGTTTCCAGCAGGCACAGCATCTGCGGACGGCGCACTTCGCCAAGGCAGTCGGGCGCGACGTTCCGCGGCTGATCATGGCTGCCTGGGACGTCGACGGCTGGTGCGATGTGGCCGCGATGACCGAGGCCATCAACACCCACCTCCGTCGCCACGACACCTACCACAGTGCCTTCGAGGTCACCGGGGTCGACGCCGAGACCATCACCCGGCGCCGGGTCGAGGATCCCGAGCTCATCGAGTTCGTCCCGACCGCGCTGGGCTTCATGGACGCCGAGGAGATCCGCGCGCATGTGCTGACCGCGACCCCGGGCACCCTGGAATGGGACTGCTTCAGCTTCGGTGTCATCCAGAAGGCGGACCACTTCACCGTCTACGCCAACATTGACCACCTGCACACCGATGGCACCTCCGCGGTGCTGATCTACCGCGACATCCACCTGAGCTACCAGGCGCTGGTCTACGGCCTGCCCAACCCGCTGCCGGAGACCGCCGGCTACCACGACTTCACCGCGCGGCAGCATCTGCAGGTCAACGCCATGACGCTGGACTCACGGCCGATCAAGGACTGGGTCGACTTCGCCCGCGACACCGACGGCGACTGGCCCAGTTTCCCGTTGACGCTGGGCGATACCTCCGCCAACAGCGCCGGACGGGCCATCACGGTGGAACTCCTCAACGCCGACGAGACCGAGGCGTTCGACGAGGCCTGCCGTGCCGCCGGGGCCCGGTTCAGCGGCGGGGTGATGGCCTGCGCGGCACTGGCCGACCACGACATCACCGGCGCCGGCACCTTCCACACCTTCACCCCGTCGGACACCCGCGCCGGGGGTGCGCAGTCACTGAGCGCGGGTTGGTACGCCAGTCTGTTCCCGGTGTCGATATCCGTCGGCGCCGGCGACTTCGCCCAGATGGCCAGGGCGGCGCAGAAGTCCTTCGACGCCAACAAGCATCTGTCCGCCGTTCCGTTCCAGCGCGTTCTGGACCTCGCGTCCGCCGACGAGCTCGGGGTGACGCTGTCGAGTCGGCCGTCGAAAATGGTGTCGTTGTTCGACTTCCGCAATCAGTCCGACGCCAACGCCAATCGCCTGGGCATCTACATCGACGATCTGTCCCATGGTGGGGTCAACGTGTGGATCACCCGGAACGCCGACCAGACCATCGTCACGGTCTCCTACCCCGACACTGCCGAGGGGCGCCACTCGGTGCACCAATACATCGGTGTGCTGCGGCGGGCGTTCACCGAGGTGGTCACCGACCGCTGGGATGCCGACCAGGCTTTTGCGCATTCTGCTTAGGTAGGCGGCTAAGCTGCCCGGGTGGCAAGCAAGCACCGCATCGACGTGCGGCTCGCAACGCAGATCCTGCTGTTGCAGCTGGCGGTGGTGGCCCTCACGCTGGGAATAGCGTTCGCCCTGCTGGCCGTGGTCTACCACGAGCGGCTGATCAACGAGTACGGCAGACGTTCGTTGGACATCGCCCGGGTCCTCGCCGCTGCTCCCGCGGTGCGGGTCGATGTCGCCAGCCTGAACGGCCAGGTTCCCCCGGCCGAGGAGTTGGTGGGCGGCCCACTGCAGAACATCGCCGCCAAGGTCCGGCTGGGCACCGGCGTTTTGTTCGTGGTGATCACCAACGACCGCGGAATCCGGCTGAGCCATCCGAACCCGGCTGAGTTGGGCAAGCCGGTCAGCACCGACCCGTCCGCAGCACTGGCCGGTCGCGAGGAGGTCATCGAGCAGATCGGCACCCTGGGGCCATCGGTCCGCGCGAAAGTCCCGATCCTGGCCCCGGATTCGACGCGGGTGGTCGGCGAGGTCAGCGTCGGGATGTCGACCTCCTCGGTATACGGCCTGCTGCGCAACGAACAACGCCTCGCAGTCCTGACCGGTGGTCCGGCACTGCTGGCCGGCGTGCTGTTGTCCGCTCTGCTGGCTCGGCGCTGGCGCGAGCAGACCCTGGACCTTCAACCCACCGAGATGACCGAACTGGTGCGTACCCAGGAGGCGGTGCTGCACGGCATCGGGGAAGGTGTGCTGGCCACCGACACCGAGGGCAACACCACCTTCGTCAACGATGAAGCCAGCCGGCTGCTCGAAATCGGCTCGGCCGCCGGACATCCGGTCGACCAGATCGGCCTGACCCCGCGAGTCCTGGAGGTCCTGCGGTCCTGTGATCCGACGCCCACGCTGGTCACCGTCGGGGAGCGGGCCTTGGTCGTCTCGGCGCGTCCGGTGTCACGTGAGGGCCGCGAACTGGGCACCGTCCTGGTCGTTCGGGATCGCACCGATATCGAATCGCTGACCCGCCAGCTCGACGCGGTGCAACTGATGAGCACCGTGCTGCGGGCGCAGCGCCACGAATTCGCGAACCGGTTGCACCTGCTCAACGGGCTGCTGCACAGCGGGCACTCCGAGGAGGCCTCCCGTTACCTGGAGGAACTGCTCGGGTCCGGACCGCTGGGCTCGGCGCTGCCCGGCATCGATGCGATTCGCGACACCTACCTGCAGGCACTCCTGGCGGCTAAGGCCGCCGGGGTCAGGGAGGCGGGGGTGACGCTGCGCATCGGGCAGAACACCTGGGCGCCGGGCCGGCTGGTGTTCCCGGTCGACGTCACGACCGTGCTGGGCAATCTGCTCGACAACGCCATCGAGGCCGCTCGGATCGGGAGCAGCGCGGCCAAGGTGGTGGAGGTCGAGTTGCTGCAGAATAATTCGACGTTGCACATCACCGTGGCCGACAGTGGCGACGGGGTGGCACCGGATTTCGTCGAGCAGATTTTCGTCGAAGGCACGTCGACCAAGCCGCACTCGGATCTGCCCGGCGGGCGCGGCATCGGGCTGACGCTGTCCCGCCAGATCGCCCGGTCGCTGGGCGGCGACATCCGGCTGTCCAGCCCGGGCAATCCGGAGGCGGAGTTGTGTGGCGCGGAGTTCATCGCCCGACTGCCGGGCGTGATGGCGGAGGCTGAGCAGTGAGCAACACTGATCTGAAGGTGCTGGTGGTCGAAGACGACTTCCGGGTCGCCAACATGCACGCCGGCATCGTCGATGCGCTGCCCGGTTTCACGGTTGCCGGAACCGCGAACACCCTGGCGGCAGCACGCAAGGCGGGCCCGGTCGACCTGGCTCTGGTGGACGTGTACCTGCCGGACGGGTCGGGGATCGACTTCGTCCGGGAACTGTCCTGCGACACGATCGTGTTGAGCGCGGCCACCGAGGCCCAGACCGTTCGTGCCGCGATGGCCGCGGGCGCGTTGAGCTACCTGGTCAAGCCGTTCGCCCCCACCGAATTGGCCGCGCGGTTGTCCGGCTACGCCCGCTACCGGAGGATCCTCTCCGGCAGCAATCTCGGGCCGGGTGATATCGACGCCGCACTGGATGCCCTGCGTCCCCGCGTTGCTGCCCAGCAGTCGCCCGTCGTCACCCAGTCGCCCACCAAAGACCTTGTTCTGCAGGCACTCGCCAGGGCCGACGGCCCGCTGTCAGCGGCTGAAGTGGCCGCCGGCATCGGGGTGTCGCGGGCGACCGCCCAGCGCTACCTGGCCGCGCTGGCCACCAGCGACGAGGTCAAGGTCGGTCTGCGCTACGGGGCCACCGGACGTCCCGAGCAGGAGTTCGTCGCCAAACCGAAGGGGCCGGGGGGCGCCTGAGTCAGATCCGGGTGCCGGTATCGCGAATGCCGCAGAGCCGGTTCAGGGTGCCCAGGGCGACGTCGACCGCGGTGCCATCGGCGGGTCTGTAGGAGCGGTCGGCGAGCGACTGCATTTGGGTGCGCCGTGCCGTCACATAGTCCTGCGCGGCCCGGGCCACATCGGCGGGCGTCGGGGCGATCTTGGGTTCGAACAGGTCCAGGGCCTTGCCCACCGGCGCGTTCTGATTCTTGATGTAGGTGTCGATGTTCGGCGTGTTCCAGTTCCAGCCCTCCGGCAGGGCCGGGATGGACCGCAGGGTCTCCCGGGTCTCCGTCCACGCCTGGCATGTCGTCGCCGCGGTATCGGTGGAACCGTCACCGTCGCCTCTGAGTATCAGAGCCCCGGCCACCAGTCCGGCGGCGATCACGATCGCGGAGCCGACGATCGCTGCGGGCAACCAGCGCGACCGGGTCGCCGGGAACGGTTGCTGAGATCGCTGGGGCGGCAGCGGCGGGGGGACCGGCGGCTGCCACGGTGAACTCACGGATCGGATTTTATCGGCCGGTGTCCTCAGCCGAAAGTGCGGCTGATGAGCCGCCAATGATTGTGGGATTCCGAGCGGTGGTAGGACAACCGGCTCAACACGGTTCGCATCATCGCCAGACCGCGGCCGCGGTCGGCGAGCGACTGCATTTGGGTGCGCCGTGCCGTCACATATTCCTGCGCGGCCCGGGCCACATCGGCGGGCGTCGGGGCGATCTTGGGTTCGAACAGGTCCAGGGCCTTGC
>JBFYOR010000102.1:0-17413 GCA_041303695.1 Mycobacterium sp.
CTCTCGGGCAACCTTGGTCTGCTTTGCCTTAGCCCGGCCGCGGCCCATGGGGGAACCCCCTCGCGCAATAACGGAGCGGCCTGAAATCAGGCGGCTCCGATCTAATGTCGTATTCGTCCTGCCCACACTTTACCGTGCCGTGTGCCGAAGTGTGGGCAGGCCCGTTCACCTAGCGGTGAACGGCGTCGGCACGCACACTTCGGGAGTGGTTCACCGGCTGCCGCCGCGCAGCCTGTCCACCGCGAGCCGACCCGCCCCGGTGACATCGGCGGCCGGCAGCGAATCGGCGTCGATCGACGCGGCGACCACGTGCTCGCCGCCCGTGCTCAACTCGGTTCCAGCGGGCACGCCGCGCTTGACCAGGGCCAGTGCGATCGGGCCCAGGTCGACGTGGTCGACGACGGTCCCGAGTCGTCCGACCTGCCTTCCACCGGCCAGCAGTGGGTCACCGGTCGCGGGCCGATCCGCTGATCCGTCGAGGTGCAGCAGCACCAGCATCCGCGGCGGCCGCCCCAGGTTGTGCACCCGGGCCACCGTCTCCTGACCGCGATAGCAGCCCTTGTCCAGGTGCACCGCCCGGCCGATCCAGTCCACCTCATGCGGGATGGTCCGCTCATCGGTGTCCACCCCGAGGCGGGGACGGCGGGCAGCCACCCGGTGTGCCTCGTAGGCCCAAAGGCCGGCGCGGCGGACCCCGACCGCGCCGAGGATGTCCAGTAACGCCGGGATCCCGGTGCGGGGTACCAGCAGATCGAGTTCCACCTGGCCGTTCCCGGACGGCATCCGACGGACGAATCCGCCGCCTGGCAGCGCGACCGCCGTCGATACCGCGGGCAACTCGTCCAGGCCGAGTGCCTGCGGCACACCCGGGTCCGCCAATCGCGGCCCGATCAGGGACAGCACGCCGAGGTCGGCGGCGGCGGGTTGAACGTCGGACCAGAACACCATTTTCGTCAGGTAGGCCAGCAGTGCCTCGCCCCGCCACGACTCGGTGTCCAGATAGGTCGTACCGCCCAGCTCGGTCTGCTGCCAGTGGTCCTCGACCCGGCCCTGACCGTCCAGGCTGAGGTTCTCGGTACAGGCCCCGTCGGGCAGGTCCGCGACATGCTGGGTGGAAATCGAATGCAGCCAACTGCGCCGGTCGGCCCCGGTCAGCGTGATGACGGCGCGGTGGGAACGGTCGATGACCACCGCATCGTGCTCGGCCGCGCGTTGCTCGCCCAACGGATCGCCGTAGTGCCACACCGCCCCGGCATCGGGGGAACTCTCGGGCGCTGGCACGGCTGACACCCCTCAACTGTACGAGCCGGCCAGTAGGCTCATCGTCCATGTCCGGCCAGGCCGCTGTGCTCGTCACCCTTGGGGGCGAGGTCCGTGATCCCGGACAGCCGCTGTTGTTCGGCGACGACCTCGCTGCGGTCCGCGGCGATGGTGTCTTCGAGACCCTGCTGGTGCGCGCCGGTGGTGCGTGCCTGGTGGAATCCCATCTGCGGCGGCTGGAACATTCCGCGGCGATGCTGGAGCTACCCGCGCCCGATCTGGACGACTGGCGGCGGTCCATCCACACTGCCGTGGACCACTGGGCTCGGCAGACGGCCGATGAGGGTGCGTTGCGGCTGGTTTACAGCCGTGGCCGGGAGAGCGGATCGGGGCCGACCGGATACCTGACCATCACGGGGTTGCCGCAACGGGTACAGACCTCCCGCGCCGACGGCGTGGCTGCTGTCCTACTCGACCGGGGCCTGCCGGTCACCGGTGTGGAGAGCATGCCGTGGCTGCTGGCCGGAGCCAAGACGCTGTCCTACGCGGTGAACATGGCCGCGCTGCGGCACGGGGGTTCCCGGGGTGCCGACGATGTCGTCTTCGTCAGCTCCGACGGCTACATCCTGGAAGGCCCGCGATCGACGGTGGTGATCGCGGTGACGGGTGCCGAGGGCAAGCCGTGTTTCCTGACCCCACCGCCGTGGTACCCGATCCTGCGCGGTACGACCCAGCAGGCGCTTTTCGAGGTGGCGCGCGCCAGCGGTTACGACTGCGACTACCAGTCCCTGCGTCCTGCGGATCTGGCTGCTGCGCAAGGTGTTTGGCTGGTATCGAGTATCACCTTGGCGGCCCGCGTGCACACCCTGGACGGTCGGTCGCTGGTGAACTCCGGGCTGCACGACACGCTGGCCACCCTCGTCGACGCCGCGATCGTCAGCGATCGCTGAGCGCCGTCGTTCGCCGCAGGCGCTCCACCCGTCGTTCGCCGCCGGCGCTCCACCCGTCGTTCGCCGCAGGCGCTCCACCCGTCGTTCGCCGCAGGCGAAAAAGCCTTGGCGGACCCGGCACTGCGCGGGTACGGTCTGCGGTACACAAGGAAGGAGGTGGTCCGAAACTTTGAGTACAACGTGGACATGTGAGGTGGCTGCCCGCTAGCAGCACCGCAGTGCCGGAATCACCTGCGCTTTGAGTGCGCTGGCGAATCCCAGGCAGCTACCCGGCCCCCGAGCCCCTGGTCCGTCCAACCTGGAAACCACGGCTCGGGGGCCGCTCCATGTCCGGCCTCGCCGCCTCAGGTCCTGGCGCCCCGGCCGCCTCCGGAGCGGCGGCGCAGTCCGGCCGCCCGCTCCAGGTCGATCAGGGCCGGCTCGATCGCATCGGCGAGTTCACCGATGTCATCGGCAATCTCCGGGGTGGTGACGAAGCCGAAGTCCATCCAGTCCAGGTAGCTGAAACAGGTGATGTTCAACCCGACGTCCATCAGCAGCGGCCCGATCGGGGTGAACCGTTCGAGTACCGCTCCCGCGGCGTACAGCGGCACGGCCGGTCCGGGAACGTTGGACACCACCAGGTTGATCGGCGGCACGTTCTCACCGAGTCGGCTTGCCGTGAAAGCGCGGGCGGCCAGCCGGAACAGCCCCGGAGGTGTGGTCTCGGTCAGACCCATGATCTGGTGGGCGGTCATCGCATCAGCCATCTGTTTGGCCGCCTGGGATGACTGATGCACAGACCTGATCCGGTCGGCCGGATCGGCGACCTCCGTGGGCAGGCCGACTGTCATGGAACTGATGGCATTACCTACTGCGGTGGCATCCGTTCGGGTCGACACCGGGACCTGGGCCACCAGTGGCCGGTCCGGCAGTTCCCCGCTTCTGTCGAGGTAGGACCGCAGGGCGCCGGTGACGACCGCCAGCACGACATCGTTGACCTTGACCCCGTAGGCGTCCTTGACCGCCTTGACCCGCTCCAGCGACACCCGGGCTGCACTGAACCGGCGCTGCTGGGAGATCGGTGCGTTGAACCGGGTGTACGGCGCCTCGAAATATCCCGGTGGCCGCTCCGGGATGCTGCGCACCGCCAGTTGCTGGCGCACGGTCTGGTCGAGTACCCGCGCGATCCGGTACGGGGTCATGATCGCGATGTTGACCGCTGCGCCCAGCAGTCGCAGTTCGGGCCGCGGCAACCCGACCAGCGCGCGGGGCTTGGGCGGTTCGGTCGCCGGCCGGGGCTCGGGTGTGAGATCGAAGAGGATCTCGCTGATCCCGGCCCCGGAGACTCCGTCGACCAGGCAGTGGTGGATCTTGGTCAGCAGTGCGACCCGTCCCCCTTCGAGTCCTTCGATGAACCACATCTCCCACAACGGTTTTGAGCGATCCAGTTTGTAGGACCACAACCGCGCGACAAGCTGGTCGAGTTCGGCCCGCCCGCCCGGCGAGGGCACTGCGATATGACGGATGTGGTACTCCAGGTCGGTATGGCCGTCTTCGATGTACCACGGCCGATCCAGGCCCAGCGGGATCTCGGCGACCCGATACCGCAGTTGTGGAAGTTCAGCCAACCGCTCACCGACGATGCGGCGAAGGTTCTCGACGGAGAAGGCCGGGGCATCGCCCGGGTCGCAGATGGCCAGTGCTCCGATGTGCATGTGCCAGGCCGGTGTCTCGGCAAACCAGAAGGCCGCGTCCACGCTGGACATCCGGGGCATGGGGCCCAGCGTAGGTCAGGGGCCGGCCGGTCCGGGGGCCGGTCCGGGTGCAAATGTCGAGCAGGCTTTCATGGCCTCGTCCCAGGTGCCCTGGTCGACTCCTGGCGGCGGGCCGAGGACTGCCGGGGCGCCGCCGGAGTCGGATACGCCATTGGCCTGAAGGCATTCGGCAAGGGAGCCGTGTTCGGCCGGTGACGGTGCCGGCGATGAGGTCTCGGGTGGCGAAGAGTTCGACGAACATCCGGCGAGCAGCAGTGCGGCGGCCGCCACGGTCAGGGCTACCCGCCTCATCCGACGTGCCTCGAGAGCCGGGCGGACAGATGTGGCACCAAGCCGCCGTCGGCGTCCACGCGTTCCTCGACGTAGGCGAGGTCGCCGTTCTCGACGATGCCGTACAGGCGTTTGGCGCCGCCGACCAGGACGCCGGATTTGCTGCGCGCGAGGGCGTCGGTCACCAGCTCCCACGACGACTGGGTGCGGGGCTGGCCGTAGAACAATTCGATGTAACCGGCTGAATGAGCCAACAGCAGTTCGATGGCCTGCGACTCGCCCGGGTCGGCGGGGTCGTGGACGAACCGCCAGAACCCGGTCTCGCGCAGACCCTGGCCGTGGTACTCGCCGGACTCGTCGAGCCGCCAGGACCGGGCCTCCCAATTCAGGTAGTCCCCGCCGTCGTGGGAGACGATGATCTGCTGGCCGAACCGGTAGTCGCCGTGCGGGCCGCGGCCTTCGCCGTCCCCGCGCCACACACCGACCAGTGGCAGCAGCGCCAACAGCGCATCGTTGAGGTTCGCCCCCAGGCGCAGGTTGGCGGTGTCGGCCACGGGCAGATCATCGAAGACCGGGATATTGCGGGCAGCGGTCTGTTTGGAACGCTCGGCGGCGGCGGCCAGGGCCCGGTCGCCGCTGCCCCTGACGTCGTCGACGCTCACGACTCGTCGGTGATCAGCCGGTACACCGCGTAGAGCGCGAACCAGGTGATGACGATGACCGACAGGACCAGCAGGATCTCGAAGAAGAGCACCACGGCAGGAGCTTATCGCGATCTCATCCCTAAGCGACCTTGATGTCGATCTGGTGGATGCCGGCACCCGCCGGGGCGACGGTGGCATCGCCCCTACCGGCCTCCGACAGCACTCGAACCGTCCAGGTCCCAGGCGCGGCGAAGAACCGGAAGTCACCACTGGCCGTCGCGAACAGTTCGGCGGTGAACTCGTGGGCGGCGTCCAGCAGGCGCACCGAGGCGCCGCCGACGGTGTGGCCGGAGTCGTCGACGACCCGTCCGGTGATCACCGTCTCCTTCTCCAGGTCGACGCCGGGGGGAAGCGTCAGCCGTCGATCGACTGCGGCAGCGAGGTCCATGATCAACGTCCCAACCCGGCGGGGGTTCCGCCGATAAGCCGGATGCGGGCGACCAGAGGGTAGATCTGGCAGCCCAGGCAGATTCCGAACGCCGCGTTGAGGAATGCGGCCGCCAAGGCCAAAGCGGTGGCGATGACTCCCACGAGGGGCGCACCGAAGGCGAAGCCGGCCAACCCGACCACCGCGAAGATCAGGCCGACGAACTGGGCGAATCGCAAGGGCTGCACCGGTTCCCGCTCGGTGACCGGTCCGACCCGGGGAGCCACCAGGGTGGCGAAAAGCTTGCCGTAGGGGTGTCTGCGTGGACCGTGCAGCGCGCCGATGGCGAAGACAACGGCCTGGGCCGCGAGGACCACGGCAGCCGCGGCTGGGCCGAGGGCGGAAAGAACCAGTACCGCCAGCAGGACCGCCGTGGTGATCCAGGCGGCGAAGCGGGGTCCGCGCACGTCGACCTGATCGACGGCGGGGGTGTTCTGGGTAATGATCGACATGAACGAAAACTCCTGGAGTTGTTGGCAGGGCTGGACGACACAGACCACTGGGGCACTGCTGAAACGAGGGACCGCCGCGAAGGGGCGTGTCTGCTCAGCAGCTACAACAACAACAGCAACAACCCGCGGTGCGGCACAGATCCACTGCGCGGCGCTTGGTGAGCAGTTGCTCGAGACGGGAAGTCACGGTGGCGATGATACCCACTGATCGGGGCTTCAGGTCAACAGGGGTTCCAGGGCCGCCTTCAGGTCGACGGCCTTCGGCACCCCGGCGGAGCGGTAGAGCTGTCGGCCTTGCGCGTCGAAGATGAAGGTCGTCGGCAATGACAGCACCGAGAGCCTGCGGGCCGCGGCGGGGCTTTCGTCCATGTCGATCTCCACGTGCTTCACCCGGGGCAGGTCCGCAACGACCTGGTGAATGACGCGGCGCACCGCCGCGCAGGGGCCGCACCACACCGCGGTGAAGTGGACGACGGTCGGCCCGGTGTCGGACAGGCCCAACTCGGCAGTGTCGAGATCAGCGGGGTGCTCGGTGTCCCTCAGCACGCCGTGGCGGCGGTTGTGCAGGACACCGACCACAGCGGCCAGGCCCAGCGCGGCCGTGATGGCGCCGGCGGCGGTGAGTGCGGCGGTCATGTCTGGTTGAAACCGTCCAGGCGCACGGTTATTTCCTCGGCGATCCCTTCGATGATGATGTCCGACCCGCGGGCGCCCTCGGCAGTGGGCCGAAGTCCGAACGGCAGTTTCTGGTCGGGAATGGTGGCTCCGAACGCGCCGAGTACGGCGGCCCGCTTATCGTCGGGAACGTCCTGATCGGCGGTGTTCGGTCCGGTTGCGACCCCGGTCGGGGTGAACACCAGGGTGGTCCGGTCCGGACCGGCGATGGACAGGTCCACCGTGACGCTGACCAGCCTGTCGAAGCCCGCCTTGGTCGGAGTGCCGGTGAACACCAGGCCCTTGTTCCCCGAGATGCCCGACTCGGTGGTGCCGCCGGTGGCGTCATTGGTCTCCTTGGCGGGGGCCTCGACGTTGAGGTCCTTGATGCCGATGAATCCCCCCACATGCCGCGAGTCGATGATGATCCGGCTCTCCAGTTTGCCCACCGGCAGATCGGCGTCGGGCCGCATCAGCCATGAGGCCTGCGACAGATCGATGTCATGCATGGTGGTCTCCAGTGTGACTTTGCCCACCACCGGGTGTTCCACGCCGCCGGCTTTGATCTCCAACTCGCTGTAGCGCTGGCGCAGGGCCTGCGGGACGAACGGGAAGCCCAGAATCGCGACCCAGGGATCGAACCGCAGATCCGCCGCGGACCGGACGTGGCGCGCCAGCTGGTATTCCGCGTAGATGGCCGCGCCGGTGTCGGCGCCGACGGCCCCCAGGGCGATCGCCAGCGCAGATGCGCCCACCGCAGTGATCAGCTTTCGCACCCGGTCATTCTGACCTACCGCCGTCCGCCGCCGTCCGGATCGGCGAAACAGCAGGTCGCGGGTTACAGTTGCAGCAAACCGGGAGAGTTCGTTGGACCTGTTGCTTCTCACTGCCGACCCCAACCCGGAGTCGGTTCTGCCTTCGTTGGCGCTGCTTGCGCACTCCGTGCGCGCCGCGCCGACTGAGGTTTCGTCGCTTCTGGAGGCGGGTTCGGCCGACGTCGCGATCGTCGACGCCCGCATCGATCTGGCTGCCGCACGGGGACTGTGCCGTCTGCTCGGCACCACCGGCGCCCCGGTGCCGGTGGTCGCGGTGGTCAACGAGGGCGGCCTGGTCGCGGTGAACATCGACTGGGGCATCGACGAGATCCTGCTGCCGGGCACCGGCCCGGCAGAGATCGACGCCCGGCTGCGACTGCTCGTCGGCCGGCGCGGGGGACTGGCCACCCAGGAGAGCGCCGGCAAGGTCAGCCTGGGCGAGTTGGTGATCGATGAGAGCACCTACACCGCGCGGCTGCGTGGCCGCCCACTCGACCTGACCTACAAGGAATTCGAGCTGCTGAAGTACCTCGCCCAGCACGCGGGACGGGTGTTCACCCGCGCCCAGCTGCTGCAGGAGGTATGGGGTTACGACTTCTTCGGCGGCACCCGCACGGTCGACGTGCATGTCCGGCGGCTGCGGGCGAAGCTGGGACCCGAGTACGAGGCGCTCATCGGCACCGTCCGTAACGTCGGTTACAAGGCGGTGCGCCCGGCCCGCGGCCGCTCCGGCAGTTCCGACGGCGAGCCTGTCGACGGGGACGGTTCCGGGGCTGCCGACGACGTTGAAACCGGCTCCATGTCGGCGTCGCTGCCCGGTCAGTGACAGCGCCGAACTGGAGCCGCTCCCTCTCGGTCCAGCAGCAGGACGCGGTCCGGAACCTGATCGCGGCGGCCGAGCGTGCCGACGGCGTCGCCCCGGTGGGGGAACAGGTCCTGCGGGAACTCGCCGGACAGCGGGCCGAGCACCTGCTCGTCGCCGGTCCCCAGGGCGCCCTCGCCGGCTATCTCAACCTGGTTTCCGGGACCGCCGAGTTGGTGGTGCACCCCGACGCGCGCCGGCGCGGTATCGGAACGGCTCTGGTGCGGGCGGTGCTCGCCCGCGGCGACGACGGTGTCCGGTTCTGGGCGCACGGGACCCTGCCGGCTGCACAATCTATGGCCGCCGCGCTTGGCCTGCATGCTGTGCGTGAGCTGATCCAGATGCGCCGGGCCCTGCACGATATTCCTGAACATACTGTCCCAGTGGGTATTTCGGTTCGGGGCTACGGCGGCTCAGGCGATATCGACGAGCTGTTGCGGGTGAACAACGCCGCCTTCTCCTGGCACCCCGAGCAGGGCGGCTGGAGATACTCCGACATCGCCGTGCGCACCGGTGAACCGTGGTTCGACCCCGACGGATTGCTTCTCGCCGTCGACGACGCCACCGGGGCTCTGCTCGGGTTTCACTGGACGAAGGTGCATGCCGACGACACCGGTGAGGTGTACGTGCTCGGCGTCGACCCCGCTGCCCAGGGCGGCGGG
Organism: Mycobacterium sp.; assembly: GCA_041303695.1. Lineage (GTDB taxonomy): Bacteria > Actinomycetota > Actinomycetes > Mycobacteriales > Mycobacteriaceae > Mycobacterium. The sequence goes on from JBFYOR010000102.1 coordinate 8,814, forward strand.
CTGGGCCGCACGCTCACGCTGGAGGGTCTGCGCCATCTGGCGGGCCGTCTCGGGCATCTGGAGCATCCCACCGTCATCCTCTACGTCGAATCCGATAACGCCGCGGCGATCAGGACGTATCAGGCTCTGGGTTTCAGCGTGGCCGCCGTGGACACCGCCTACTGCGCAACACAAGCGCCGCGCTGAATCGGCAGCTGTTCACCTTCCGTTAACCTGCCATCCCCGATCCGGCCACTCCCTACGCATAGGTTTCGGCGGCAGGGAAGAATCCAAAGAGGAAGCAGGAATCAAGTGACCAAGTTCGGCAAATTGCTCGTTGCGACGGCCTCTGTGACCGCGATCGCCGCGCTCACCGCGTGCGGCAGCGACAACAACGTGCCGTCTGCGGGTACCGATGCGGCCGGGACGGTCGACTGCGGCGGGACGAAGTCGCTGAAGGGCAGCGGCGCCACTGCTCAGGCGAACGCCATGACCCGGTTCGTCACCGCCTACGAGGCGGCCTGCCCCGGATTCACCCTCAACTACACCTCCAGTGGTTCCGGTGCCGGAGTCTCGGAGTTCATCGGCGCACAGACCGATATCGGCGGCTCGGACTCGCCGCTGAATGCCGACAAAGGTGAGGTCGACAAGGCGAAGGCGCGCTGCGACGGCAGCGAGGCACTGAACCTGCCGATGGTGTTCGGACCGATCGCCATCACCTACAACGCGCCGGGCGTCGACGGCCTCGTGCTGGACGGCCCGACGGCCGCCAAGATCTTCAACGGCACCGTGAAGACCTGGGATGCCCCCGAACTCGCGGCGCTGAACCCGGGCAAGACACTGCCGGCCCAGCCCATCGTGGTGATCTTCCGCAGTGACGAGTCCGGCACCACCGACAACTTCCAGAAGTACCTCGACGCCGCCTCCGACGGCGCGTGGGGCAAGGGTTCCGGCAAGACCTTCAACGGCGGCGTCGGCGAGGGCGCCAAGGGCAACGAGGGCACGTCGGCCGCGATCAAGTCGACACCGGGCTCGATCACCTACAACGAGTGGTCCTTCGCCAAAGCTCAGGGGCTGAGCTTCGCCGAGATCATCACCTCCGCGGGCCCGGACCCGGTACAGCTGACCGTCGAGTCGGCCGCCAAGTCGATCGATGACGTCAAGATCAAGGGTCTGGGCAACGACCTGGTGCTGGACACCTCATCGTTCTACAAGCCCACCGATGCCGGCGCCTACCCGATCATGCTCGCGACCTACTCACTGGTCTGCTCGACGTATCCGGACAGCGAGGTCGCACCCGCGGTCCGGGCGTTCCTGACGGTCGCGCTCGGCAAGGGCCAGGAAGGCCTGACCGACAACGGCTACATCCCGGTACCGGAGGCGTTCAAGGGCAAGCTCGTCACAGCGATCAACGCGATCTCCTGAGCGTGACCGGACAGCGCCATGACCATCAAGCCTGAACCGGCTGCCGTGACTACACCATCGCGGTCCACGCGATCGGGTCATACTTTTCCGGTGACGCCCCCACCGCCGCCGAAGAGCGGGCTTCGCTCCGGGGGACGATGGGGCGACCGGATCTTCAGCGCGGTCGCCACCGCCGCCGGTGCCACCATCATCGCCGCGATCGCGTTGATGGCGCTGTTCCTGATCATCCGGGCGGTGCCGTCGTTACAGGCCAACAAGGCGAACTTCCTGACCAGTTCGGAGTTCTCCACCACCGACGAGACGAACCTGCGGTTCGGGATCGCCGAGCTGTTCCAGGTCACCGTGCTCAGCTCGATCTTCGCCCTGCTGATCGCGGTTCCCATTGCGATCGGCATCGCCGCCTTCCTGACCAACTACGCACCGAGTCGGCTGGCCAGGCCCTTTGCGATCCTGGTTGATCTGCTGGCCGCGGTGCCGTCGATCGTATTCGGGTTGTGGGGGATCTTCGTGCTGGCGCCGTGGCTGGAGCCCGTCGCCCGGTTCCTCAACGACAAACTCGGCTGGTTCTTCCTGTTCTCCGACGGCAACGTCTCACTTGCCGGGGGCGGGACGATCTTCACCGCGGGCGTGGTGCTGGCGGTGATGATCCTGCCCATCATCACCTCGGTGACCCGGGAGGTCTTCAGCCTGACCCCGCGGGGCCAGGTGGAGGCGGCGCAGGCTCTCGGCGCCACCAAGTGGGAAGTGGTCCGGATGACGGTCTTCCCGTACGGCCGCAGCGGAATGATCGCGGGATCCATGCTCGGACTCGGACGCGCGCTCGGTGAGACGGTCGCGGTGCTGATCATCCTGCGGGCGGCCGCGCAACCCGGAAACTGGTCGGTGTTCGACGGCGGATACACCTTCGCCTCGAAGATCGCCTCGGCGGCGGCGGAATTCAGCTCCAAGCTGCCCACCGGGGCGTACATCGCCGCCGGTTTCGTCCTGTTCATCCTGACGTTCATCGTCAATGCGCTGGCTCGCGCCGCAGCCGGCGGGAGGGTCAGCGGAGGATGATCGCCGAAGCGCTGGAATCACCGGTCAAGGGGCCGACCTTCCATCCGATCAGCACCAGCCGGAAGATCAAGAACAAGGCCGCGAGCATTCTGTTCGCGACATCGTTCGTGATCGCCATGGTGCCACTGGCATGGCTTCTCTACACCGTCGTGGAACGCGGTCTCGGGGCGATCGTGAGCCCGGGTTGGTGGAACCGGTCGTTGGCGGGTGTGCTGCCCGATCAGATGGCCGGCGGCGTATATCACGCGATTTACGGAACCATCGTGCAGGCCGGGATCGCCGCGGCCATCTCTGTTCCGCTGGGCGTCATGGCGGCGATCTACCTGGTCGAGTACGGCACCGGACGGTTCGCCAAGGTCACCACCTTCATGGTCGACATCCTGGCCGGCGTCCCGTCGATCGTCGCGGCGCTGTTCATCTTCGCGCTCTGGATCGCGACGCTGGGGTTCCCGCAGAGTGCATTCGCGGTGTCACTGGCCCTGGTGCTGCTGATGCTGCCGGTCGTGGTGCGCAATACCGAGGAGATGCTCAAGCTGGTTCCCGACGAACTGCGGGAGGCTTCCTACGCTTTGGGTGTTCCGAAGTGGAAGACCATCGTTCGGATCGTCGTGCCGACCGCACTGCCCGGCATGATCAGCGGCATCCTGCTCGCACTGGCCCGGGTGATGGGGGAGACGGCACCGGTTCTGATCCTCGTCGGCTACGCCCGCTCGATCAACTTCGACGCGTTCAACGGCAATATGGCGTCGCTGCCGCTGCTGATCTACACCGAACTGATCAACCCGGAGGCCGCCGGACGACTTCGCGTCTGGGGTGCTGCGCTGACCCTCATCCTGCTGGTGGCCGCGCTGTATGTGGCCGCCGCGTTCATCAACCGATATCTCACCCGGAACCGGGTCTAGCACTCGAGGAGCGAACCGTGGCCAAACGGTTGGATCTGAAAGACGTCAACATCTACTACGGCTCGTTTCATGCCGTCGCCGATGTCTCCCTGGCCGTGCCGCCACGCAGCGTCACCGCCTTCATCGGGCCGTCCGGGTGCGGTAAGTCGACGGTGCTGCGAACCTTGAACCGGATGCACGAGGTCATCCCGGGCGGACGGGTCCAGGGTTCGGTCCTGCTCGACGGCGAGGATATCTACGGATCGGGTGTCGATCCGGTCAGCGTGCGCAAGACCATCGGCATGGTGTTCCAGCGGCCCAACCCCTTTCCCACCATGTCGATCCGGGACAACGTGATCGCCGGTCTGAAACTGCAGGGCGTGCGCAGCCGCGACCTGCTCGATGAGACCGCGGAGCGGTCGCTTCGGGCGGCCAACCTGTGGAACGAGGTCAAGGACCGGCTGGATAAGCCCGGCGGGGGACTCTCAGGCGGACAGCAGCAGCGGCTGTGCATCGCCCGCGCCATCGCCGTTCAGCCGGACGTGTTGCTGATGGACGAGCCGTGTTCGGCGCTCGACCCCATTTCGACACTGGCGATCGAGGATCTGATCGCCGAACTCAAACGCGACTACACCATCGTCATCGTCACCCACAACATGCAGCAGGCCGCGCGGGTGAGCGATCAGACCGCGTTCTTCAACCTGGAAGCCACCGGAAAGCCGGGGAAACTGGTCGAGGTCGACGACACCGAAAAGATCTTCAGCAATCCGACGCAGAAGGCGACCGAGGACTACATCTCGGGCCGATTCGGCTGAGTCCCGCGCTGCAACCCCCTTAGTAGGTCGCGATCTCCTCTTCCTCGGGCAGCCTGCCGGTAACCTGGAAGATCACCCGCCGCGAGATCTCCACGGCATGGTCGGCGAAGCGCTCGTAGAACCGGCCCAGCAGGGTCACATCCACCGCGGCCGCAACGCCGTGGCGCCACTCCCGATCCATCATCACGCTGAACAGGTGCCGATGGAGGTCGTCCATCGCGTCGTCCTCCTCGCGGATGTGGCGGGCCTTCTCCGGATCCCGTGAGATCAGGACCTCGCGCGCGCTGTTGGCCATGTCCACCGCCACCCGGCCCATTTCGGCGAAGTATCCGTTGACCTCTTCGGGAAGCGCATGTTGCGGATGGCGGCGGCGGGCGATCTTGGCGACATGCAGGGCGAGCGCACCCATCCGTTCGACATCGGCGACGATCTGGATGGAACCCACGATGGCCCGCAGATCGCCGGCTACCGGCGCCTGTAGTGCCAGCAGCACGAAGGCGGCCTCCTCGGCGCGGGCGCTGGTCGCGGTGATCGTCTCGTGGTCCCCGATCACCTGCTCGGCGAGGACCAGATCAGCTTGCAGCAGCGCCTGAGTGGCACGCTCCATGGCCACTCCGGCCATTCGGCACATCTCAGCCAGCTGATTGTTCAGTGCATCAAGCTGCTCGTGGTACGCGGTACGCATCGCCCCAGCTTACTGTCCGGAAGGCGACAATCGCGCCGCGCAAAACTGAACGGAGGATGAATCCCCGCTACTCGCAGCTGACATCGGCGCCGTTGATGACCGTCAGATCCGACGGCAATCTGGTGGGCGTGCTGATACCGGTATGGGTGACGTTGACGCTCAGCGTCGTGCCACTGGCCTGCGGGTACGTCACGGCGGTGAAGTCAGGGCCGAGTACCACCTGGACCAGTTCGCCGAGGCCGTCGATCCGCTCGATCTGCGCGCCCGGCAGTGTGGCCGCCACCGTCGCGGCGGCCTGCTCGTTGCCCAGCGAGTAGTAGACGGTGGTGACCGGCACCGCGCTCCACTGGGAGTAGTAGTCCGGCTCCAGGACGTCGAAACGGTAGAGCTCGAACTCTTCGCTGGCGGCCGTCGCCAGGCCGGCACGTTCGGTCGGATTGGCCACCTGGACCGTGACGTCCCGGGGGTCGGCTGCCACTGCCCGGAGTTCCTCGGTGGTTGTCGTGGTCGTCTCGGTGGTGGTCTCGGTGGTGGTTTCCCAAGCCGTCGGGTACTGCGGTGAACTGGTGGCGCTGCCGCTGGTGGTTTCGGTGGCCGTCGTCGTCACGCTCAGTGGACTCAGCGTCTCGTTGAGGTCATTCTCCCCGGGCAGCGGGTCGTCGTCGATGATCGAGTCGAACAGCGCCCGCACATCCTCGGTGCGGGGTACCTCGTTGCCTTCCCAGTCGGCGATACCGGTGGTCGGCACGGTCACGAAGGTGATCCGGCCCGCGTTGATGCCCTGCAGCGACTGCCCCAACCGGACCAGATCCCGGGTCTGGATGTTGTCGACGTAGCTGTCGTCGATGAACGTGTTGACGACCTCGTTGAGCCGGTCGAGGTCGAACAGAGTCTCCGAGGAGATCATCGAGCGCAGCAGCGAGGACAGGAACAGTTGCTGGCGTTTGATGCGGCCGTAATCGCCGTTGTCCTCGGTGATGATGGATCTGGCGCGCACATAGTTCAAGGCGGTGGGGCCATCGAGCTTTTGACGGCCTGCGGTGGCCAGCACGACGCCCAGTTCGGCGTCCTCCAGTGGAGTGGTGCTGCACACCTCAACGCCGCCGACGGCCTCGACCATCTTCTCGAAGCCGTTGAAATCGACCGCCATGAACCGGTTGATGGCCAGCCCCGACATCTTCTGGATCACCTTCACCAGGCACTTAGGGCCGCCCAGTGCATAAGCCGAGTTGAGCTTCGTGGTGGTGGGGCGCTCGTTGTCGCTCCACTCGCCGTTGACCTTGTCGTAGACGGGTCCGTACTTGCCGGTCTCGGGATCCCACGCCTGGCAGTTCATCGGGGTGATGGCGAGGTCACGAGGGAAGGAGACCGCGACAACGCGTTCCCGATTGGCCGGGATGTTCACCAGCATGATGGTGTCCGCGCGGGCGCCTTCGACCATGGTGGTGTCTCCGGCCCCGACTTCGGCGTTTGCACCGATACGGCTGTCCACCCCGACGATCAGGAAGTTCTCGTCGCCGCTCTGGGCATTGGGATCACGGATGTCGCTGGAGTTCGGGTCCAGCGCTGCGATGGTGTTGAGCAGTTTGTTCTTGGCGGACTGCCATTGCCAGGCGGCCCCGGTGAGCGCGAGCGCGGACACCGCGATGAGCGCGGCGAGCGCACGCCCGGCCAACAGGGCCGGACGGCGCCTGCGGGTCCTCGGCGCGGCCGGCGCCGGCACCGGGTTGCGGTGAGCGGCCAGCGGGCGGCGGGCGCGCGCCAAGGCGGCGAGGTCGGGGATCTCCTCCGAAGCAGCCATGACGGGAAGGGGAACGGTGGCGTCCGCGTCCGCATCGGCGGCGGACACCTCGGCGCTGCGCCGGTTGACGGGGTTGATCCGCTTGTCGCCGGTGATCTTGGCGATCAGGTCGGCGACCGCGACACCCTCGGTGTGATTACCGGAGGGTTCGCGGGATTCGGACATGGGTTCCCCGGGGGCCTGGTCCGCGGCGTCGCGCCGACCAGGAGTGGCGTTCTCGCCGTCACCCATGATCCAGAACGCCTCCGAGTCAAGTGAACGTCGCGAGCGCTCCGCTGCGCCACGCAACCTCGGTGCCGGATATTCGGGCACCGGGTTCGGACCATTGGGTCCACAACAAGATTCCGATCTTACTGACCCAACCTGAGAGCGTTGTAGGTTCGGGACAGGGCTGCGTCAGCCGCCCGAATTGACCACATCCGCCCCGAAGGGCACCGTGCAGTCATCCGGGTCGTCCAGCCAACCCTCTGGCAGCGTGACCGACGCCGCCGAACCCTGACGTCCGCGGGTGCCCCAACCGGCGGCGGGAAACGGGACGTCACGGTCGAGCTGGTCGAGCAGACGGTCCAGTTCGTCGAGCGAGCGAACCAGGGCGAGCGCGCGCCGCAGGTCCGCTCCGGCCGGAAAGCCGTGCAGGTACCAGGCGATGTGCTTGCGGATGTCGCGCATCCCCTTGTCCTCCCCGAAATGGGCGGCCAGCAGGGCGCCGTGCCGGCGGATGATGTCGGCGACCTCTCCCAGGGTGGGCGGTGTGGGCGCAGCAGAGCCGCTGAACGCCGCGGAAAGCTCACCGAACAACCACGGCCGTCCGAGGCAGCCGCGGCCGATGACCACGCCGTCGCACCCGGTCTGGGCCATCATCGCCAAGGCGTCACCGGCCTCGAAGATATCGCCGTTGCCGAGCACCGGAATCGTCGTGACGGCCCCCTTGAGCTCGCCGATCCGTCCCCAGTCGGCCGCTCCCGAGTAGCGCTGGGCCGCCGTGCGGGCGTGCAGGGCCACCGCGGCTGCACCCTCCTGCTCGGCGATCCGCCCGGCGTCGAGGTGGGTGTGGTGGGCATCGTCGATGCCGACCCGGAACTTCACCGTCACCGGGACGGGGGTGCCTTCGGCTGCCCGGACCGCGGCCGCCACGATCTTGCCGAAGAGCCGGCGTTTGTAGGGCAGCGCCGCCCCGCCGCCGCGACGGGTGACCTTGGGCACCGGGCAGCCGAAGTTCATGTCGATATGGTCGGCAAGGCCCTCCTCGACGATCATCTTCGCCGCCTGATAGGTGGTCTCCGGATCGACGGTGTAGAGCTGCAGCGACCGGGGGGACTCGTCGGGCCCGAAGGTTGTCATGTGCAGAGTGACCGGATGGCGCTCCACCAGGGCCCGCGCGGTGACCATCTCACACACGTAGAGACCGCTGACGGTGCCGGCCCGAGCCAATTCGAGCTCGCGGCACAGCGTCCTGAAGGCGACGTTGGTGACCCCGGCCATGGGTGCCAAGACGACCGGGCTGCGGAGGGTCAGTGACCCGATCCGCAGCCCGGTGCCAGACGGTTGTGCCGGTTCGTCGATGTCGTTTCCTAGGGCTGTGTCGTTTCCTAGGAGCCGTTTCCTAGGAGTCGTTTCCTAGGACGTTGCCCCGGCCAGGGCCTTGGCGGCCCGCTTCTCGGCGAGCTTCGCGTCACGCTCGAGCTTGCGCGCCTTGGCTTCGTCGAACTTGTCGCAGGTCTCCTCGAGTTCAGCGATGAGCTTGCCGAGTTCGTCACGCAGTCGGGCACCCTCGCCGGTGAAGTCGTCGCGCTCGAAAATCCGCCACTTCTTCAGCACCGGCATCACGACGTCCTCGAGGTGGATGCGCGGGTCGTAGACCCCGCCGGTGGCGATGATGACGGCCTTGCGCCGGAACTCCGGAACGGTGTAGCCGGGCATCTTGAAGTTCTTCAGGATCCGGTACAGCGACGCCATCG
>JBFYOR010000103.1:0-8771 GCA_041303695.1 Mycobacterium sp.
CTGGTGTCACTGGCTGGTGCTACTTCGCGATGGAGGGGTCCATCAGACCCACAATCCGCTGAAGATCCTCCACCGAGCCGAACTCGACCACGATCTTCCCCTTGCGCTTGCCCAGGCTGACAGTGACCCGGGTGTCGTAGGTCCCGGACAGCCGTTCGGCGACGTCCTGCAGTCCGGGCATCTGGATCGGCTTACGCCGCTGCGGGCCGGTCGGCTTGGAGTCGCCTCGGTTGGCCAGGGTGACGGTCTCCTCGGTGGCCCGGACCGACAGTCCCTCCGCCACGATCCGGGCGGCCAGTTCCTCCTGCGCGGCCGGGCCGGCCTCCAGTGCGAGCAATGCGCGCGCATGCCCGGCCGACAGCACCCCGGCCGCGACTCTGCGCTGCACCGGGACCGGCAGCCGGAGCAACCGGATCATGTTGGAGATCACCGGCCGGGACCGTCCGATACGGCCGGCCAGTTCCTCGTGAGTGACCTCGAACTCCTCCAGGAGTTGCTGGTACGCCGCCGCCTCCTCCAACGGATTCAGCTGAGCCCGGTGGATGTTCTCCAGCAGTGCATCGCGGAGCAGATTGTCGTCAGCCGTCTCCCGGACGATCGCCGGGATGACCGCCAGGCCGGCCTGCTGGGAAGCGCGCCAGCGCCGCTCCCCCATCACCAGTTGGTAGCGAAGACTTCCCGATCCGTCGGTCAGCTCACGCACGACGATCGGCTGCATCAAGCCGAACTCACGAATGGAGTGCACGAGTTCGGCCAACGCCTCCTCGTCGAACACCTGGCGCGGCTGGCGCGGATTGGGCTCGATATCCGACGGGGCGATCTCCCGGTAGACCGCGCCGATGTCCTCCGCCACTACGGCGGGGCCGCCGAACACGGCATCCGCCGCAGCGTCGCCCATCCGGGGTCCGCCATCCGCCGGGCCCGTGGGGATCAGCGAAGCCAACCCGCGGCCGAGGCCGCCCTTACGCCGCTGCGTCATTGCTGCTGCCTCCCTGCCGGGCGGAGCGCCAGTTCACGGCTGGCGTCCAGGTAACTCATGGCACCCCGCGAGCCGGGGTCGTAATCGATGATCGTCATGCTGTATCCGGGCGCCTCCGACACCTTAACGCTGCGCGGGATGACGGTGCGCAGAACCTTATCGCCGAAGAACCGTCGCACCTCCGTCGCGACCTGATCGGCCAGCTTGGTCCGGCCGTCGTACATCGTCAAGATGACGGTGGTGACGTTCAGTTGCGGATTGAGGTGCGCCTTAACCATCTCGATATTCTTCATCAGCTGTGAGACACCCTCCAGCGCGTAGTACTCGCACTGTATCGGGATCAGCACCTCCGGTGCCGCCACCAAGGCGTTGAGGGTCAGCAGACCCAAGGAAGGCGGACAGTCGATGAACACGAAGTCGAAATCCATCTGGTCCAATTCGACGAGCGCGGTACGTAGTCGGTTCTCCCGCGCCACCATGCTGACAAGCTCAATCTCCGCGCCGGCCAGGTCGATGGTGGCCGGCACGCAGAACAGCAGCTTGCTGTGCGGGCTCTGCCGGATTGCGGCATGCAGTGGAATCTCCCCCAGCAGGACCTCATAGGACGACGGCGTTCCGGAATGCCGGTCGGAGATGCCCAGGGCGGTGCTGGCGTTACCCTGCGGATCGAGGTCGATCACCAGTGTCTTGAGTCCCTGCACCGCAAGCCCCGCGGCGAGGTTGACGGCGGTGGTGGTCTTTCCCACGCCACCCTTCTGGTTGGCCACGGTGAAGATCCGGTGGCGCTTCGGTCGCGGGAGTTGACCGGCGGCGGTGTGCAGAACCTGCATCGCGCGCTCGGCTGCCGCCCCGATCGGGGTGTCGGTGTCCTCCGGTCGTGGCCACGTTTCACGTGAAACATCGTCGCGGCCGGAGTCGGCGGGATCGGTCATGGTCCTCTCCTCTCGGACGAGCGGGCCGGCCGGCCGGACTTCTTTCGTCGACGAGTCGTCGCCTCGTGGACCGCGACCACGACAGTCGTGGGCGGGCTCAGGTACGCCGTCCCGCACTGGACCACCTCAATACCGACCGCACCCAGTGCTGCCATCGATTGCCCACAGGCGGTGATCTCCTCGGCAGCCCGCTCCCCTTTCAGTGCCATCATCCGCCCCCCCGGCCGTAGCAACGGAAGGCTCCAGCGTGCCAGCTTCTCCAAGTCGGCCACCGCGCGCGAGACGACGACGTCCGCGCCCGCGAGCCGGGTCCGGACCGCCGCCTCCTCGGCGCGGCCCCGAACGACCTCGGCCTGCACCCCCAGCGAAGCCACCGCCTCGGTGAGGAAATCCGTTCGGCGCTGCATCGGCTCCACCAGCGTCACCGAGAGGTCCGGACGTGCGATGGCGAGGGCGAGCCCAGGCAGTCCGGCCCCGCTGCCGATATCGATCACCCGGGCGCCCGGCTCGATGAGCTCGGCAACTGCCGCGCTATTCAGGATGTGCCGGTCCCACAACCGTTCCACCTCTCGCGGCCCCAGCAGACCCCGCTCCACCCCCGGACCGGCCAGCAGGTTCGCGTACTCGCGCGCGATACCGACGTGTTCGCCGAATACTGCTTCGGCGGCAGGTGGCGCCGGTGGCGCGGCGGCATGTTTCACGTGAAACATCCTCTCGCCGCCAGCTGAACTACACCCGTGTAACTCGGTCTCTCAAACCCCGGTCCGTCAAAATTCAGTCTTTCAGAACTCGGCCCGTTAAAGCTCAGTCCTTCAGAACGACGACGCGGCGTGCGGGCTCGACGCCCTCGCTCTCGCTGTGCACCCCATCGACCGCCGCGACGGCGTCGTGCACGATCTTCCGCTCGAAGGGTGTCATCGGCGACAGCTCCTCGCGCTGCCCGCCGTCGAGCACCCGCCGGGCCACCTTGTCGCCGAGCGCAGTCAGCTCGTCGCGGCGGCGGCGGCGCCAGTTGGCGACGTCAAGCATCAGCCGGCTGCGCTCGCCGGTCTTCTGGTGGACCGCCAGCCGGGTCAGCTCCTGCAGGGCATCCAGCACCTCACCGCGGCGGCCGACCAGCTTGGTCAGGTCATCCCCCCCGTCGATGCTGACGATCGCCCGGTCGCCCTCAACGTCCAGATCGATATCCCCGTCGAAGTCCAGTACGTCCAGGAGTTCCTCGAGGTAGTCCCCGGCAATCTCACCTTCGGTGACCAAACGGTCCTCCAACGGCGCGGCCTTTCCGCCTGGTGCCCGGGTATCGACCTCTCCGGCCTCGCTGGCCACGGTCTCGGTCACCGTCTCAGTCTCAGTCTCAGTCTCAGTCATCGTCTCTCCTCAATCAGCGGTGGTTCAACGTTTGCGTTTTTTCGGCCGTGCGCCCGGCCGTGGGTTGCGGTTGGGCTGCGCACCGCCCGCCGGTTTTGTACCGTTCGTCGCCTTGGGGCCCGGCGCCGGCTTCGTACCGGATGCCTCGTTGGTAGGGGCTGCTTCCGGCTCCCCCGCCGGGTCCGCATCAGCGACAACCCCGTCGGCGGGCAGTGTTTTGCGGCCCTTCGTCGGCTTAGCGCCGGGGGCGGGTGCGTTCGCAGAACGTCGGGCCAGCGCCTCCGCCTGCATCGCTTCCTCTTCCTTCTCGATCTTGCCGAAGACGAGGTGCTGCTGGCCGAACGTCCAGATGTTGTTGGACACCCAGTAGATGATGATCGCGATCGGCAGGAAAGGACCGCCGACCACCACACCGAGCGGAAAGACGTACAGCGCAAGTTTGTTCATCAACGCGGTCTGTGGATTGGCCGCGGCCTCCGGACTCTGCCGGGCGATGGATGCGCGGCTGTTGAAGTAGGTCGCGATACCCGCCAGGATCATCAGCGGAATCGATACCGCAGCCACAGCCGGGCGGCTGAATTCCGTGTACGCCGCGAGGCCGTGCTGTTGGGTGATCGCGGCGCCGATCGGCGCGCCGAACAGGTTGGCGTCCAGGAAGTGCCCTACATCATCGGCATTGAAGAAGTAGTTGCCGAGCGACCGGTTCTCCTCCACGGACAGGCCCAGCCGCCCGAAGCCCGTCTGAGTCCGGTTGAAGGACATCAGCACGTGGTAGAGCCCGAGGAACACCGGGATCTGCGCCAGCATCGGCAGGCAGCCCAGAACCGGATTGAAGCCGTGCTCGCGCTGGAGCTTCTGCATCTCCAACGCCATCCGCTGACGGTCTTTGCCGTACTTCTTCTGCAGCGCCTTGATCTGGGGCTGCAATTCCTGCATCTGCCTGGTGGTGCGTATCTGTCGGACGAACGGCTTATAAAGAAGCGCGCGGAGGCTGAAGACGAGGAACATCACCGTCAGCGCCCATGCGAAGAAGTTGCTGGGCCCGAGGATCAGAGCGAAGAGCTTGTACCAGAGCCACATGATGCCCGACACCGGGTAGTAGATGTAGTCCAGGCTGAACCAGTTAAACATGGGTGCTGTTGACCTCCGGTTGTGAGCCGTCGCCGGCCTGGTGACACCGCTGCGGAATCGGGTCCCATCCCCCGCTGTGCCAGGGACCGCACTTGATCAGTCGGACCAGGCTCAGCCAAAGGCCGCGCGCGGCACCGTATTCGGTCAGTGCTTCGACCGCGTACTGGCTGCAGGTGGGCGTGAACCTGCACGACGGCAACCGCATCGGCGAGATCATGTGCCGGTACGCCTCGATCGCGCCGACCAGTATGCGGGTCAGCCAGCCGGTACGGTGCGGTGCCGTCATCGCCGGCGCTCCAGCAGGTCGTGCGCACGGCGTACCCCGGCTCGCAATTCGTCCCGCAGCCGAGCCGATATCGCATCCCGGCTGCCCGGAAGAGCACGCACAACGATTCGGTCGGCGGGGTCGAGTTCGGCGATAAGGGCCCGGGCCGCATGCCTCAACCGCCGCGCCACCCGGTGCCGTTCGACGGCACCCCCCACCGATTTCGCGACGATGAATCCGATCTGTGGGGCGGCGGCGGGCGCTGGCCCCGCCTCGCGGCTGGCGTGCACGACGAGATCCGGCTGCGATGCCCGCACACCGCGCTTGACGGTGTGACTGAAGTCCGCAGACCGTGTCATCCGGTTCTGGGCCGGGAGCACTCCGAATGACCCGTGGGTCAGGCAGTCAGTGAGCGGCGGCCCTTGCGGCGGCGGCCCTGCACGATGGCGCGCCCCGCCCGGGTGCGCATCCGCAGCCGGAAGCCGTGCACCCTGGCACGACGCCGGTTGTTCGGTTGGAAGGTCCGCTTGCCCTTGGCCACGGCTCCACTCTCCTGTCACGTCTGGCAGACCCGGCCGGTGAAGGTCCACCGGATGCGCGACTGCCGTTGCTAAGCTCCACTCGAACCGGCGCGGTCCCGAAACCCGGTCGCAGCCGTGCCGCCACGTTTGGACGACTGTTCGAGGGTACTGAGGTCGCTTGCGCAGGTCAAACCGGCCTGCTCGGAACAGGGCATCGGGGCCGTTCTGACAACCCGTACCGGTTGGCACGATCGCTGAAACCTGTTAGCTTCTGGCAGAGCAGGCACACCGACAAGTCATGTGCCGGCCAACTGTTTGACATCACTTTAATGCCCATATGCTGCGTTTTAAGAACGTTCCCGGTGCTGTACACAACTGTGGATAACTATGTGGACAGTTTCGGGACGGACTGTTACCCGTAGCCCGAGCTTGAGGCAGGGGGATCCCTCGGTGCCCGACGGTCCCGGTTCGAACTTCGCCTCGGTGTGGAAGTCCGTCATCGCCGAACTCAACGGCGAGGTCGACTCGTCGGCCGGCAGCTACGGCACCCTGCTCGATCCACCGCTCACACCTCAACAGCGCGCCTGGCTGAAACTCGTTCGTCCACTGACCATCGCCGAAGGGTTTGCCCTGCTGTCTGTTCCGAGTCCGTTCGTCCAGAACGAGATCGAACGGCATCTGCGCATCCCGATCGTCGATGCCCTCAGTCGCCGGCTCGGCCAACGGATCGAACTCGGTGTCCGGATCGAACCCGCACCCGACCACCACGCCGACGAATCCTCCGATCACGATGTCCCGTTCAGCGACCCCGACCTCGACGAGGTTGACGAGGATCGCGAAGCCCTCGCCAGCGCGCATGAGAGTTGGCCGAGTTACTTCATCGACCGGCCTCGCACCACGGCCTCCGAGGAATCTCTCGGGACGAGCCTGAACCGGCGCTACACATTCGACACCTTCATCATCGGTGCCTCCAACCGCTTCGCCCACGCCGCGGCACTGGCGATCGCCGAGGCCCCAGCCCGCGCCTACAACCCGCTGTTCATCTGGGGAGAGTCCGGCCTGGGCAAAACCCATCTGCTGCACGCCGCCGGCAACTACGCGCAGCGGCTGTTCCCCGGAATGCGGGTCAAGTACGTCTCCACCGAGGAATTCACCAACGACTTCATCAACTCCCTGCGTGATGACCGCAAAGTCGCGTTCAAACGCAGTTACCGCGATATCGACGTCCTCCTTGTCGATGACATCCAGTTCATCGAGGGTAAGGAAGGCATCCAGGAGGAGTTCTTCCATACCTTCAACACACTGCACAACGCCAACAAGCAGATCGTCATCTCCTCAGACCGACCACCAAAGCAGCTCGCGACGCTTGAAGACCGGCTCCGTACCCGCTTCGAATGGGGCCTGATCACCGACGTCCAGCCACCGGAACTCGAAACCCGCATCGCAATCCTGCGCAAGAAAGCGCAGATGGAACGTCTCGCTGTTCCCGACGATGTGCTCGAGCTGATCGCCAGCAGCATCGAACGCAATATCCGCGAACTCGAGGGTGCCCTCATCCGGGTCACCGCCTTCGCCTCACTGAACAAGACGCCGATCGACACCGCACTGGCCGAGATCGTCCTTCGCGACCTGATCGCCGACGCCGGCACCATGCAGATCAGCTCGGCGACGATCATGGCCGCCACCGCGGAGTACTTCGATACCACCGTCGAAGAACTGCGCGGGCCCGGTAAGACCAGGGCGCTTGCGCAATCCCGCCAGATCGCCATGTATCTCTGCCGCGAACTGACCGACCTGTCGCTGCCCAAGATCGGCCAGGCGTTCGGCCGGGACCACACCACCGTGATGTACGCGCAGAAGAAGATCCGCAACGAAATGGCCTACCGCCGCGAGGTCTTCGATCACGTCAAGGAACTCACCACCCGGATCCGGCAGCGCTCGAAGCGCTGAATCACACCTGATCTGCCGGATTTCAGCGAAAAACTTTGACCGCTCCCGCACCACTGGTAACGGTGCACAGCTGTGTGCCACCTGTGCACAACCGTGGGAGCACCGACCCTGTCCGCGGGCATGGCCGATAACAACACGTGGTTCTGCACAGTCACCGCCATCAACGACACCAACCATCCCCAATTGACCAACACCCGTGCAACCCCGCCGAGCAGGGCCGTACCAGCGGTATCCACAACCTGCACAGCCCCTATTACTGTTACTGATATCTATTCATTGACTTCTTCTCAGAAGAAGGGCCCTGGGGAAAGCCGACACACACCGGTCCTCGACGGGTCCCGCAAGCCGGCTGTCACCGCAGACGATTAGCTTTCAAGATGGCTGCCGACGCTCTACGGTTGAGCATCGGACCGCCCTTCTCGGCTGTCCGATGGCTGGGGTTGTACTGAAGGGACAAAATGGACGTGGCGACCACGACGGTTGGCTCCGACTTGAAGTTTCGCCTGGTCCGGGAAGACTTCGCTGAAGCCGTTGCCTGGGTTGCGCGGAGTCTGCCGACCAGGCCGCCGTCCAATCCGGTGTTGTCCGGCGTGCTCATCACCGGCTCGGACGATGGCCTGACCATCGCGGGATTCGATTTCGATGTCTCGGCTGAGGTTCATGTTCCCGCCGAAATCGCTTCGCCCGGAACGGTTTTGGTTTCCGGCCGGCTGTTGTCCGATATCACCCGCGCACTGCCGGCCAAACCGGTCGATGTTGGGGTCGAAGGATCTCGCATGCTGCTGACCTGCGGCAGCGCGAAGTTTTCACTGCCGGCGATGCCTGTCGAGGACTACCCGACCCTGCCGACGCTGCCCGAGGAGACCGGTGTCGTCTCGGCCGATCTGTTCGCCGAGGCGGTCGGTCAGGTAGCCATTGCCGCTGGTAAGGACGACACCCTGCCGATGTTGACAGGGATCCGGGTGGAGATTTCCGGTGACAAGGTCGTTCTCGCGGCGACCGACCGGTTCCGGCTGGCGGTGCGGGAGTTGACCTGGGCGACTGCCACACCCGATGTGGACGCCGCTGTCTTGGTTCCCGCCAAGACACTCGCTGAAGCGGCCAAGTCAGTGACCTCGGGTTCGGATGTGCATCTGGCACTGGGTAGCGGTGCGGCCGTCGGTGAGGAACGGCTGCTGGGTCTGCGCAGTGGTGGCCGCCGGAGTACCACCCGATTGTTGGACACCGAGTTTCCGAAGTTTCGCCAGCTGTTGCCGGCCGAGCACACAGCGATCGCAACCGTGGGTGTCGGGGAACTGGCGGAGGCCATCAAACGCGTTGCGCTGGTCGCCGACCGAGGCGCCCAGGTCCGGATGGAGTTCGCTGATGGCGTGGTGCGACTCTCCGCGGGTGCGGACGGTGTGGGCCTGGCCGAGGAGGATCTGCCGATCGACTTCGCCGGTGAGCCGTTGACCATTGCTTTCAATCCCACGTATCTGACCGACGGATTGGCGTCGCTGCATTCCGACCGGGTGACCTTCGGCTTCACCACACCGAGCAAGCCGGCGGTTTTGCGGCCCGCCGGTGAGGACGGCGGCCCTTCGGGTGTCGGACCGTTCCCGGCGATCGGGACCGACTACGTCTAT
>JBFYOR010000104.1:0-9091 GCA_041303695.1 Mycobacterium sp.
TCCGGGCGTTCGTCCCACTGCTGTTCCTGGTGATGGTGGGCGGGTTCATGGCGCTGCAGATCAAGGCCGCGCGCACCCACACCAGCGTCGAACTGACCGCGGAAACCCTGCGCGAGGGCACCGAGATCCTGCCGGTGGACGACATCGTGGCGGTGTTCCCCGATCCGGACTACACGGTGCGAACCGCCGGCTTGATGGACAAGTGGCAGGGCCGCGCGTTGGGTGTCAGTTCCACCGGCCCGCTGGAGAAGTGGCAGACGTCCCGCACGCTCGGTGAGATCAACGGGGTGCCGCGCGGACGCAAGCCGGTCGGGATCAAACTCGCCGGCGGCGCCTATGCCCAGGCCTGGGCGCGCGACCACGAGACTCTGCGGGCCGCCCTCACCCGGATCGTGGAGTCGCGGTGAGCCGGCGCAGGCATCTGATCCAACTGGTGCTTGCCGCTGTTGCTGCGGCCGGTGCGGCGCTGTGCTGGTCGGGGGTTCGGAGTCTGGTCGAGGTGCCGCCGGTCATCGACGGTCAGCCCGCCACCGTCTCGGTGGTCTACGACCCGCCGATGATGGTCCTGGCATGGCTGCTGGCGACGACGGCCGGTGTGCTGGTGGTACTCGGGGTGGCCGGTCTGCGGCGTGCCCGCAGCACCCTTGTTACCTATACCCCCTAGGGGTATCATCGGGTCATGACCACGACCGACCTGACGCTGACCGGGATGAGCTGCGCGTCCTGCGCGGCGACAGTGGAACGCAGCCTCAACAAGCTCGGCGGCGTGGCGG
This sequence comes from Mycobacterium sp., assembly GCA_041303695.1. GTDB lineage: Bacteria > Actinomycetota > Actinomycetes > Mycobacteriales > Mycobacteriaceae > Mycobacterium. Next base: position 774 of record JBFYOR010000104.1, read on the forward strand.
CGTCGGTGAACTTCGCGGTCGAGCAGGCCCATGTCGAGCACGGCCCGGACGTGTCGGCCGAGGATCTGCTGCGCGCCGTGGAGTCCACCGGCTACCACGCCGCGGTGATCGACCACACGGTGCACGGTCACGACCTGCACATGAGCCACGACGTGCCGGAGGAGCAGTTGCGGTCACGGCTGATCGCATCGTCGGTGCTGGCCGTGCCGGTTCTGCTGTTGTCGATGGTGATGGCCTGGCAGTTCCCCGGCTGGCAGTGGCTGGTGCTCGCCCTGACCACGCCGATCGTGTTCTGGGGCGGTTACCCGTTCCACAGGGCGGCGCTGAACAGCGCCCGGCACGGTTCCTCGACGATGGACACCCTGGTGTCGATCGGCACGCTGGCCGCCTACCTGTGGTCGGCGGTCGTGGTCTTCACCGGAGGTCTCGCACCCGGCAGTGGCCATGGGATCGGTCACGTCTACTTCGAGGTGGCCGCCGCGGTGACCGTCTTCCTACTGGCCGGCCGCTACGCGGAGGCCAAGGCCAAGCGGTCGGCCGGGTCGGCGCTGCGCGCACTGTTGTCGATGGGCGCCAAGGACGCGACCGTGCTGCGCGGCGGCGAGGAGGTCCGCATTCCGGTCGGCACCCTGTCGGTGGGCGATCTGATCGTGGTGCGACCGGGCGAACGGGTGGCCACCGACGGCGTCGTGGTGGAGGGCGCATCCGCGTTGGACACCTCGGCGATGACCGGTGAGTCGGTGCCGGCCGATGTCCGCGCGGGTGACGACGTGCTCGGCGGCGCGGTGAACACCTACGGCCGGATTGTGCTGCGGGCCAACAGGGTCGGAGCTGACACCCAGTTGGCCCGGATGGCCCGGATGGTGGCCGCCGCGCAGGGTGGCAAGGCATCTGTTCAACGACTGGCCGACCGGGTCTCGGCGGTGTTCGTGCCCGCCGTCCTGGTGATCGCCGCGGTGACGCTGGCGGCCTGGTTGCTCACCGGGGCATCGGTGTCGGCGGCCTTCACCGCGGCGGTTGCCGTGCTGATCATCGCCTGCCCGTGCGCGCTGGGCCTGGCCACGCCGACGGCGATCCTGGTGGGGACCGGCCGCGGCGCTCAACTCGGCGTGCTGATCAAGGAGCCTCGGGTGCTTGAGACCGTCCGCGGGATCGACACCGTCGTGCTGGACAAGACCGGCACCGTGACAACCGGGGCGATGAGCGTGGCGGGCGTGGAAGCGGCGCCGGGGCAGGACGCCGACGCCGTGCTGGCCCGGGCGGCCGCGGTGGAGTCGGCCTCCGAGCATCCGGTGGCGGCGGCGATCGTCGCCGCTGCCCGCGAACGTGGGCTGAGCATCCCGGCGGTCACCGAGTTCGCCAACGATCCCGGCACCGGCGTGCGCGGCCTGGTCGACGGACAGGCCGTGCGGGTGGCGCGTGCGCAGGACAACGATGGGCGCACCAGCGTGGCGGTGAGCTGGGACGGCCGTGAGCGTGGGGTGATCCGTCTGGTCGACGCCGTCAAGCCGACCAGTGCCGCGGCGATCGCCGAACTGAAGGCCATGGGCATCACCCCGATGCTGCTCACCGGCGACAACCAGGCGGTCGCGGACCGGGTGGCCGCCGAGGTGGGCATCGCCGGTGTGGACGTGATCGCCGGGGTGCTGCCCTCGGAGAAGGCCGACGCCATCAAGGCCCTGCGCGCCGCGGGCAGGCGCGTCGCGATGGTCGGCGACGGGGTGAACGATTCGGTTGCGCTGGCCACCGCGGACATCGGGATGGCGATGGGCACCGGAACCGACGCGGCGATCGAGGCCGGCGACATCACCCTGGTGCGCGGCGACCTGCGAACCGTCCCGACCGCGCTGCGGCTGTCGGTGCGGACGCTGCGAACGATCAAGCAGAACCTGTTCTGGGCCTTCGGGTACAACGTCGCCGCAATCCCACTGGCGGCACTGGGTCTGCTGAACCCGATGATCGCCGGGGCGGCGATGGCGCTGTCCTCGGTGCTGGTGGTGACCAACAGCCTGCGTCTCAAGCGGTTCCACTGACCGCCTGGATTGGCACAAAGTGCGAAATCTGTAACACTGTTTCGCATGGCCGAGCTTGCCCTTCCGGACGCCCTGCCATTGGGCCCCGACTCCCTGGTGTGGAAGTACTTCGGTGACCGCCGGATCGCGCTGATCGGACCGCGGCCCGCGGTGCTGCAGAACATGCTCGCCGAGCTGGGTCAGGGCGTTGTCGACCACTCGGTGTTCTTCGCCGACACCGCGGCCCGGATCAGGCGTTCGCTGCCGCCGATCTATCGGACCGTCTACGGCAGCGAGGATGACAACGCCGGCCCGCGGGTGCGCGACTTCCACACCGACATCAAGGGCGAACTGCCCGCGGAGTTCGGTGGCGGTCGCTACCACGCTCTGGATCCGGATACCTACTTCTGGGCACATGCCACCTTCTTCGACCAGGTGCTGTACTTCACCGACACCTTCGTCAGGAGGCTTTCGAGGGCCGAGAAGGAGCAGATGTACGCGGAATCCAAGACCTGGTACCGGCGCTACGGTGTCAGCGACCGGCCGATGCCGGCGGACTACGCCGCCTTCGAGCGCTACTGGGACCACATGATCAACGACGTCCTCGTCGCGCACCGCAGCGCCAAGTACGGCATCGGCTATGTCACCAAGGGCTTCCCCCGACCCAAGGGCGTCCCGCCGCTGGTGTGGAAACTCGCCGCCCCGGTGTTCAACCCCCTGGCCGCCTTCCTGACCACCGGCGGAATGCCGCCACGCACCCGCGAGATCCTCGGCCTGCCCTGGGATGACCGCAGGGAGCGGCGGTATCAGCGCTTCGCCGCGCTGTGCCGCACCCGCCCGGTGAACTGGCTGTGGGGCCTGGTGCCGATGACGTACCGCTACGTCCCGTACGCCAGGGAGGGCTTCGCCCGCCATGCCTGAGGCGTCCGCCGAGGGCATCCTCGATGCCGCACTGGTCGAATTCGACCGGTACGGCATCCGCAAGGTGTCCCTGGACGACGTCGCGCGCCGCGCCGGGGTCAGCCGCACCACGATCTACCGGCGATTCGCCAACCGTGACGAACTCGTCGCCGCGGTGATGGACCGGGAGAACGCCCGGTTGTTCGCCGATATCGCCGACGAACTCAAAGACGCCCGCCCGCAATCGAATTACTACGTGGAGGCGTTCACATCGGCGATCCTGCGCAGCCGCCGCCACAGGGTGCTCAATCGGATGATCACCGACGAGCCCGCACTCACTCTCGACCTCGCCCGACGGCACTACCGGGCGGCCGTGACCCGCATCGAGGCGGCCCTGCAGGCGGTATTCCCACCCGGTTTCGCCGACCGGATCGGTCAGCGGGCGGTGAGCGAACTGGCCGACCACACCTGGCGCTACGCCCTGATGGCGTTGCTGCTGCCCAGCGCCGACCCACTGGAAACCGCCGACGACATTCGGGCCTTCGCCACCCGGCACTTCCTGCCCAGCCTGCCCGAGGCGCTGCGGGGCTGACCCGCGTCTGACGATGGCCCGGGTGCCTCTGTCGGTATCGTGACCTGAACCACCGGACCGGTCGGAAGACGAGGGACGGTCGACGAACGAGGACGGTGCCGAAGACCCATGCGGGGAGGTTCACGAGGCCGGCAGGCCATCGGGCGGGGGCGGGTTGCCACGCGGTTGGTCCTGGTCTGCGCGCTGGTGATCCCGCCGACTCCGATCGTGACAGCGCAATCGACAGCCAGCGCCCCGGTGCCCATCGCGTTGGCTTCGGTGCCGCCGCAGATCACCGCCCGCGACGGGGCACCCGCCGTCGGTCCGCCGCCACCGGCCAGTGTGAGTTCGCCCGGCCCGCTGAAGATCCCGCCGGTGGCGCTGAAGGCCTACATCCACGCGGAGCGTCTGATGGCCGCGTCGACACCCGGTTGTGGGGTGAGTTGGAACCTCCTGGCCGGGATCGGGCATATCGAGTCGACGCACGCCTTCGGCGGCGCCACGGACTCTCGCGGCAATGCCGTCGAACCGATTCATGGTCCGGCACTGGACGGCACCCTGCCCGGCAACGAGATCATCGTCGAGGGTCATTCCGGCGGTCGCACCGTCTACGCCCGCGCGATGGGTCCCATGCAGTTCCTTCCGGACACGTGGAGGCTCTACACCGCCGATGCCGACGGCGACGGCCGGGCCGATCCCCAGAATCTGTTCGACGCCAGCCTGGCTGCGGCCCGCTATCTGTGCGACGGCGGACTGAACCTGCGGGATCGGTCCCAGCTGATCACCGCCGTGTTGCGCTACAACAACTCGATGGCCTACACCCTGAACGTGCTCGGTTGGGCCACCGCGTACTCCACCGGCGTTCCGCCGGTGAATCTCCCGCCGATGACCGGCCCGGCCCGGTCGTACGGCACGGCACCCATGGTGGGCAACCGCGCATCGGCCGGCCTGGGTCAATCGACCATCGGTAACCCCGGCACCGCTGGCGGCGTCACGCCGGGGCCGACCGGCGACGTCGTCCGCGTGACAGTGCCGGAGCCATCCCCGCCGCGAGTGGCCGTGCCGACCCCGAACCGTCCCGACCCCGGCAGCGCCGGGGTGGCCGGAAATGGCGCCATCCCGCGCGTCACCGTCGGCAACGGCCGCACCGGCGGTGCCCGCTAACCCGGTCGAATGCCAGCTAAGTAAGGGTACGCTAACTAACAGCCGGGCGGCGGGGCTGGAACACTGGTCCCCATGAGCAGCACCGAGCAGGCGGCGCCCTCGACCACATCGGCCAGACTGTTCGCCGAGGCCTGCGCGGTCATCCCCGGCGGGGTGAACTCGCCGGTGCGGGCGTTCAACTCCGTCGGTGGCACGCCGCGCTACATCACCTCGGCGCAGGGCTGCCGGCTCACCGACGCCGACAACAACACCTACGTCGATCTGGTCTGCTCCTGGGGGCCGATGATTCTGGGCCACGCCCATCCGGCGATCGTCGAGGCGGTTCAGCGCGCAGCGGCCAACGGCCTGTCGTTCGGCGCGCCGACACCCGGCGAGACGGAACTGGCCGCCGAGATCATCGCGCGGGTAGCGCCGGTGCAACGGGTCCGACTGGTGAACTCCGGTACCGAGGCAACCATGAGCGCGGTCCGACTGGCCCGCGGCTTCACCGGCCGCTCGAAGGTCGTCAAGTTCTCCGGCTGCTACCACGGCCATGTCGACGCACTGCTGGCCGACGCCGGCTCCGGGGTAGCGACTCTGGGCCTGCCGTCCTCGCCCGGTGTCACCGGTGCCACCGCCGCGGACACGATCGTGTTGCCCTACAACGACGTTGCCGCGGTCGAGGAGACCTTCGCCCGGTTCGGCGACAGTATCGCTGCGGTGATCACCGAGGCCGCCGCCGGCAATATGGGTGCGGTCGCGCCGCTGCCCGGCTATAACGCCGCACTGCGCAGGATCACCGCCCAACACGGTGCCCTGCTGATCGTCGACGAGGTGATGACCGGCTTCAGGATCAGCCGATCCGGTTGGTACGGAATCGATCCCGTGGACGCCGACCTGTTCACCTTCGGCAAGGTGATGAGCGGGGGACTGCCCGCCGCCGCCTTCGGCGGTCGCACCGACGTGATGGAACGACTGGCTCCGCTGGGCCCGGTCTATCAGGCCGGCACCTTGAGCGGTAACCCCGTCGCCGTTGCCGCCGGACTGGCCACCCTGCGCCACGCCGATGATGCGGTGTACGCGGCACTGGACGCCAACGCCGACAGACTGGCCGGACTGCTGGCCGAGGCGTTGACCGGGGCCGGGGTGGCCCACCGGGTGGCCCGGGCCGGCAACTTCCTGTCGGTGTTCTTCACCGAGGATCCGGTGAATGACTTCGCCGCCGCGCGGGCCAGCGACACCTACCGGTTCCCGCCGTTCTTCCACGCCATGCTCGACGCCGGCGTCTACATTCCACCGAGCGCTTTCGAAACCTGGTTCGTCTCAGCCGCCCTCGACGACGACGCCTTCGACCGGATCGGGACGGCTCTGCCCGCCGCGGTCCGCGCCGCCGCGGAAGCGAGACCCGAATGACCGACCGGCAACGAACCATCGTCCACGTGATGCGCCACGGCGAGGTGCACAACCCCGAAGGCCTCCTCTACGGCCGACTGCCCGACTACCACCTGTCCGAACGCGGCCGGACCCAGGCCAAAGCCGTCGCGGCCTGGCTTGCCAAGCGCGACATCGTCTACGTCGTGGCCTCGCCACTGGAGCGGGCCCAGGAGACCGCCGCCCCGATCGCCGCGGAGCACGGATTGCCGATCGACGTCGACGAGGCGCTGATCGAGTCGCACAACGTATTCCAGGGTCAGCGGGTCTCACCGGGCGACGGCGCGTTGCGTGATCCCCGCAACTGGTGGCATCTGCGCAACCCGCGCTCACCGTCCTGGGGAGAGCCGTACCACGAGATCGCCGAACGGATGCAGGCCGCGGTGCGCCGGGCGCGGCACCAGGGCAGTGGCCACGAGGCGGTCTGCGTCAGTCATCAGCTGCCGGTCGAGACGCTGCGCCGGTCGATGAACTCCGAACCGCTGCATCACTTCCCGACCAGGCGGATGTGCAACCTCGCATCGGTGACGTCGTTCTACTTCGACGGTGACGATTACGTCGGGTGGGGATACTCGGAGCTCGCCGGACGGTGAGGTGGCTGCTGGCACTGATGGCGATGGTCCTGGTGGCCGGCTGCTCGACCGGCGACGATGCCGTCGCCCAGGGTGGAACCTTCGAGTTCGTGGCGCCCGGCGGCAAGACCGACATCACCTATGACCCGCCGTCGGACCGTGGCACCCTGGGTCCACTGTCCGGACCGGACCTGATGGACACCTCGCGCACCATCTCGCTCAGCGACTTCGCCGGCAAGGTGGTGGTGATCAACGTCTGGGGCCAGTGGTGCGGGCCGTGCCGCGCCGAGATCACCGAACTGCAGAAGGTCTACGACGACACCCGCGACCAGGGAGTGGCGTTCCTGGGAATCGACGTCCGCGACAACGACATCCAGGCGCCCCGTGACTTCATCGCCGACCGCAGGATCACCTTTCCCTCGATCTACGACCCGGCCATGCGCACCATGATCGCCTTCGGCGGGAAGTACCCCGCAACCGTCATCCCATCGACGGTGGTGCTCGACCGTGAGCACCGGGTGGCTGCGGTGTTCCTGCGCGAACTGCTGGCGCAGGACCTGCTGCCGGTGGTGCAGCGACTGGCTGCCGAACCGGCGCAGGGCACGCCATGACGGGTCTGGCCGAGACCGCTGCCGCCGGCCCGTTGCTGCTGGCGCTGGGACTGTGCGTATTGGCCGGCCTGGTGTCGTTCGCCTCGCCCTGTGTGGTGCCGTTGGTGCCGGGCTATCTGTCCTACCTGGCGACCGTCGTCGGCGTCGAGGACACCTCGGCGGTTTCGCGGCGCTGGCGGGTGGTCGGTTCCGCGGTGCTGTTCGTCGCCGGTTTCACCGCGGTGTTCGTACTCGGAACCGTGGCAGTGCTCGGCATGACCACGACGCTGATTACCAACCAGCTTGTGCTGCAACGCATCGGCGGTGTGGTGACCATCGTGATGGGCCTGGTGTTCATCGGTTTCATTCCGGCGCTGCAGCGTCAGGCCCGGTTCACTCCGCGGATGCTGGCCGGGTTGGCGGGCGCCCCACTTCTCGGGGCGGTGTTCGCGCTGGGGTGGACGCCGTGCCTGGGACCGACGTTGACCGGCGTCATCGCGGTGGCGTCGGCCACCGACGGGGCCAGCGTGGCCCGCGGGGTGGCCCTGGTGATCGCCTACTGCCTGGGATTGGGCATCCCGTTCGTTCTGCTCGCGCTCGGATCCGGTTGGGCGGTCGGGGCATTCGGCTGGCTGCGCCGCCACACCCGGGCCATCCAGGTGTTCGGCGGTATCCTGCTGATCGCCGTCGGGGTGGCGCTGCTGACCGGCCTGTGGAATGACTTCGTCTCCTTCGTGCGCGACGGACTGGTCAGCGACGTGCGGCTGCCGATATGACCGCCACCCCGCTCGCCCGGCCGTTGTCGCTGGCTCGCACTGGCTGGCGTGCCCTGACGTCGATGGGCACCGCCCTGGTGCTGCTGTTCCTGCTCGCCCTCGGCGCGGTGCCCGGCGCACTACTGCCCCAACGCAGTCTCAACGAGTCCAAGGTCCAGCAGTACCTGGGTCAGCATCCGACCCTGGGGCCGTGGCTGGACCGGCTGCAACTGTTCGACGTGTTCTCCAGTTTCTGGTTCACCGCCATCTACGCGCTGCTGTTCGTCTCGCTGGTGGGCTGTCTGACTCCGCGCATCCTCGAGCACCTGCGCAGCATGCGGGCC
>JBFYOR010000105.1:0-6590 GCA_041303695.1 Mycobacterium sp.
AGATTTCCCCGACCGCGCCGCCGAATTGGTACGGGCCTGGCAGGGCGATCTGCTTGAGATGATCCGGACCGAGGGCGCCGACAAGCGGCAGACCGCGCGGGCGTTGGCCTATGGCGTCAACGCCGTTGCACTGGCGCTCATGGTGGCGGTGTTCTCGACCACCGGTGGCCTCTCCGGAGCCGAGGTGGGCATCGCGGGCGCCTCGACCGCGCTGGCCCAGAAGCTGCTCGAGGCGGTCTTCGGTGAGGACGGTGTGCGGCGAATGTCCAAGAGCGCCATGGAGAAACTCCAGCAGCGCGTCACCGGGTTGATGGCCGGGGAGCAGGAGCGTTTCCTGTCGCGCCTGGACGCGCTCGACCTCGACCCCGGGCTGCCCGCCCGGCTGCAGACAGCCACCCTCGAGGTTGCGCAGGCCCGCCAGGCCGAGGACGCCCAGACGGTTCTGCCCACCAGTCCCCCGGCACCCGGAGACCCCTCGGCGCCCCGACGGAACTGGCGCGAGACAGTGCGCGATTGGTGGAACGGCTGATGATGAAGGACCTGTTCGCGCGGCTCAACCCGCTGCGCGCCGACGCACCGTCGCCCATCGACGGCGCCGCGCTGGACCGCAGGCTGGCGGCGCTGGCCCAGGCCGCCGATCTCGGCGAAGGCCGGTTGGCGCCGGCTGCGGTGGAGCAGGCCCGCGTCATTGCCGACCGGGCCCAGGCCCGCCGGGGGCTGTCCGAAGAACTCACCGTGGTGGCGTTCGCGGGGTCCACCGGCGCAGGCAAGAGCACCCTGTTCAACTCCATCGTCGGCGCGGAGGTGGCCAAGGCCGGCGTGCTGCGCCCCACCACTTCGGAGCCGCTGGCGGCGATCTGGCAGGACAGTCCGGAGACGGTCGCGCTGCTGCAGTGGCTCGGTGTGACCCGCTGGCACGTCGTCGACGACGGCGCGTCGGCACTGGCCGACCTGGTGCTCATCGACCTGCCCGACCACGATTCCACCCACTCCGAGCACCGTGCGTACGTCGATCACTTCGTGGAGCGGGTCGACCTGATGGTGTGGGTGCTCGACCCGCAGAAGTACGCCGACGCCCTGGTGCACGAGCAGTACCTGCGGCGGTTCTCCCGGCATGATGATGTGACCGTCGTGGTGCTCAACCAGGTGGACAGGCTGACCGTCGCCGAGGCGCAGCAATGCCTGTCACATCTGCGGCGACTGGTCGCCGAGGATGGCTTGTCCGACGCCGTGGTGCTGGCGACGTCGACCCGCAGCGGCGAAGGTCTGGAGGCCCTCGCCGAGCGGATCCTCAGCGCCGTCACCGGACGCCGGACTGCGCTGGCCAGATCGGCCGCCGACGTCGCGACCTCGGCCGACGAACTTGCCCGGGCCGCCGAAGATCCCGGAACGCCGGTGACCGGGTCCCGTCCGGCCGACATCGAGCATCTGACCGACGCTCTGACCGAGGCGGCCGGCGCACCGGTGATCACCGCGGCGATCGAGAAGTCCAGCCGGCACAAGGCGGTCCAGGCGGTGGGCTGGCCGCCATTGAAATGGGTGGCGCGTCTGCGTAAGGATCCCGTCGCCCAACTGAGACTGGAACGCCCCGGCGTCGACCCGCGGCTGGTGCGGTCCTCGCTGCCGTCCAACGATCCGGTGGCCAGGGCGCGGGCCAACACCGCGGTGATGGAATACGCCGACAAGGCCAGCGCAGGCGCGCCGCAGGCGTGGGTGCACAGCTCCCGGGCGGTGGCGGATCGCGCCTCGGCCGCCCTGACCGACCATCTCGACCAGGCCGTCACCCGCGCTCCCCTGGTCCCGGCCCGCAACCCACGCTGGTGGGGTGCCTTCGGGATCCTGCAGTGGGCGCTCTTCGCCGTCGCGGTGGCCGGGGGCCTGTGGCTGCTGGCCCTGGCAGGACTTGCCTACCTGCAGTTCCACGTCGCCCAGGCGCCCACCGTCGAGGGCTTCCCGCTGCCCACACTTCTGCTGATCGTCGGCCTGCTCGGCGGGATCGTCCTGGCCGCTTTGGGCAGGGTGCTGGCACGAACCAGTGCCTCCCGCGCCGCCCGGGCAGCCCGGGCCGCGCTGCGGGCCGAGGTCGCCCAGGTCGCCGAGCGCCAGATCGCCGCACCGGTGGCGGCCGACCTGGCGACCGTCGATCAGTTCCGCGACGCGTTGCGCACCGCCCAGGGCGGCTGAGCGCTACGCCGTCTCGGTGATCGGCCGGTCCACCCAGCTCATCAGGTCACGCAGCTTCTTGCCGGTGACCTCAATCGGGTGCTCGGCGTTCTGCTTGCGCAGGCCCTCGAGCTCTTTGTTGCCGCCCTCGACGTTGGCCACCAGCCGCTTGACGAAGGTGCCGTCCTGAATCTCCTTGAGGATCTGGCGCATCCGCTGCTTGGTATCGGCGTCGATGACCCGCGGGCCGGACAGGTAGCCACCGAACTCTGCGGTGTCGGACACCGAATAGTTCATCCGGGCGATACCACCCTCGTACATCAGGTCGACGATCAGCTTGAGCTCGTGCAGCACCTCGAAGTAGGCCAGTTCCGGGGCGTAGCCCGCCTCCACCATGACCTCGAAGCCGGTCTTGACCAGTTCCTCGGTGCCGCCGCACAGCACGGCCTGCTCGCCGAACAGGTCGGTCTCGGTCTCGTCCTTGAAGGTGGTCTTGATGACCCCGGCCCGGGTGCCGCCGATCGCCTTGGCGTAGGACAGCGCCAGCGCCAGACCCGCACCGGTCGGATCCTGCTCGATGGCCACCAGGCAGGGCACGCCCTTACCGTCGACGAACTGCCGGCGCACCAGGTGACCGGGGCCCTTCGGGGCCACCATGCCGATGGTGACGTCGGCGGGCGGCTTGATCAGGCCGAAGTGGATGTTGAGACCGTGGCCGAAGAACAGCGCGTCGCCGGCCTTCAGGTTCGGCTCGATGTCATTCTTGAAAATCTCGGCCTGGGCGGTATCCGGCGCCAGCAGCATGATCACATCAGCCCACTTGGCGACCTCGGCCGGAGTGTCGACCTCCAGGCCCTGCTCGGTGACCTTCTCCCGAGACTTCGAGCCTTCCTTGAGACCGACCTTCACCGCCACACCGGAGTCACGCAAGCTCAGTGAGTGCGCGTGGCCCTGGCTGCCGTAGCCGATCACACCGACCTTGCGGCCCTGGATGATCGACAGGTCGGCGTCGTCGTCGTAGAACATCTCGATTGCCACGGATTGCATTCCTTCTCTGTGTTTGTTATTTCGAGTTCGTGATGGCGCGCGGGCCGCGCGATAGTGCTACCACACCGGACTGCACCGTCTCACGGATGCCATACGGTTCCAGCACCCGCAACAGCGCGTCGAGCTTCTCCGCGGTGCCGGTCGCCTCGACCGTCAGCGACTCGTTGGACACGTCGATGATCTTGGCGCGGAACAGGTTCACCGCCTCGATGACCTGACTGCGGCTGCCGGAGTCGGCGCGGACCTTGATCAGCGCCAGTTGGCGGGCCACCATGTTGTCGTCATCCTGCTCGACGATCTTGATGACGTTGATCAGCTTGTTGAGCTGTTTGGTGATCTGCTCGAGCGGGGTCTCCTCGGCGGTGACGACGATGGTCATCCGCGACATGTCCTTGACGTCGGTGGGCCCGACGGCGAGCGACTCGATGTTGAACCCGCGCCGGGAGAACAGCGCGGCGACGCGGGCCAGCACACCGGGCTTGTCCTCCACCAGAACGGACAGGGTGTGGGTGACGGTGTTGCTGCTCATCAGGCACGCCCCTCGGAGTTGTCCTCGTCGAACAGCGGCCGGATATTGCGGGCCGCCATGATCTCGTCGTTCCCGGTGCCGGCGGCCACCATCGGCCACACCTGCGCGTCGGCGCCGACGATGAAGTCGATCACCACCGGTCGGTCGTTGATGGCGCGGGCCTGATTGATGACGTCGACGACGTCTTCTTCACGCTCGCACCGCAATCCGACGCAGCCCATGGCCTCGGCCAGTTTGACGAAGTCCGGAATGCGCTGGCTGTGGGTGGACAGGTCGGTGTTGGAATAGCGCTCGCCGTAGAACAGCGTCTGCCACTGCCGAACCATGCCGAGGTTGCCGTTGTTGATCAGCGCCACCTTGATCGGCACGCCCTCCACCGCGCAGGTGGCCAGTTCCTGATTGGTCATCTGGAAGCAGCCGTCGCCGTCGATGGCCCACACCTCGGTGTCCGGGCAGGCCATCTTCGCACCCATCGCGGCCGGAACGGCGTATCCCATGGTGCCCAGGCCACCGGAGTTGAGCCAGGTGCGCGGCTTCTCGTAGGAGATGAACTGCGCCGCCCACATCTGATGCTGGCCAACCCCGGCGACGTAGATTGCGTCCGGACCGGCGATTTTGCCGAGTTGCTCGATCACGTACTCGGGGCTGAGGCTGCCGTCACTTTGCGGTCCGTAGCTCAGCGGGAACTTCTCGCGAATCCCGTTGAGGTAGGACCACCACTCGGCCAGGTCCGGGTCGCCGACGCCCTCGTTGCCGATCCGGTCGTCCCCGGCCGGCCGGCGGCGCAGCATGTCGACCAGATCGCGGATGACAGCCTTGATATCGCCGACGATCGGGACGTCGGGATGCCGGTTCTTGCCGATCTCGGCGGGGTCGATATCGGCGTGGATGACTTTGGCGTCCGGGGCGAAGGTCGACAGCTTGCCGGTGACCCGGTCGTCGAAGCGGGCGCCGAGGGTGATCAGCAGGTCGCTGCGCTGCAGGGCGGCAACCGCAGCCACCGTGCCGTGCATACCGGGCATCCGCAGATTCTGCGGGTGGCTGTCCGGGAAGGCGCCGCGCGCCATCAGGGTGGTCACCACCGGAATGCCGGTGAGCTCGGCCAGTTCGGCCAGTTCCTCGCACGCCTCGCCGCGGATCACCCCGCCACCGACGTAGAGCACCGGCTTGCGGGCCGCGGTGATCAGCTTCGCGGCCTCTTTGATCTGGCGGCTGTGCGGCTTGGTGTTCGGCTTGTAGCCGGGCAGCTCCAGCTGCGGCGGCCAGGCGAACGTGCACTGACCCTGCAGTACATCCTTGGGGATATCGACCAGGACCGCACCGTGGCGTCCGGTGGAGGCGATATGGAACGCCTCGGCGAGCGAGCGGGCGATATCGTCGCCGTCGCGAACCAGGATGTTGTGCTTGGTGATCGGCATCGTGATGCCGGTGATATCGGATTCCTGGAAGGCGTCGGTGCCGATCAGCGCGCGGCCCACCTGCCCGGTGATGGCGACCACCGGGATGGAGTCCATCTGGGCGTCGGCCAATGGGGTGACCAGGTTCGTCGCACCCGGACCCGAGGTGGCCATCATGACGCCGACCCGGCCGGTGGCGTGGGCGTAGCCGCTGGCCGCGTGGCCGGCACCCTGCTCGTGGCGCACCAGGACGTGACGCAGCTGCTGCGAGTCGAACAGCGGGTCATAGACCGGGAGCACGGCCCCGCCGGGGATGCCGAAGATCACCTCGACGCCGAGTTCCTCCAGCGACCGCACGACCGCTTCGGCGCCGGTGAGCTGCTGCGGCGCCACCCGCTTGTGGGTGTGCGCGGCGGGCTGGTGATGGGCGCCGTTTGTCCGGGAGGGCTCGGCTGCGGGCTCGGTTGCCCGGGTGGCGGGTGCGCTCACTGGTGTCCTCGATCTCTGGGGCTCTGGGCTCTTCTGGGGCTCTGGGGCTTGACAAGAAAAAACCCCCGTCAGCGTGGGCGGCTGTACGAGGGTGGCGCGCTGGTGCGTGTGGCTAAACCCGGCGGAGGGTTAGCGCGGCACCAACGCGCTGACCTACTACGAGCTTTCCGCCGTACGACATACCGCGAAGGTTAGTCCCGGCACAGGTCGAGCGTCAACTTTCCGGTAGTGCCGTGACGCTGGTGTCGCAACGCTAGTGCCATGATGAGCGCCATGGCACGCGGATCCGGCAGCACCCCGACGGTGATCCGGATTTCCCCGATGGCCCATTTCGCCTCCGGCTTCCTGGCACTGGCGCTGCTGACGGTGGTCCCGGCCTTCGGGACGGCGGGCCTGGTGGTGCTGGTCATCCCGGCACTGGTCTCGGTGGCCATCGAACGGCTGCGAACCACCGCCGACCAGGACACTGTCACCGCCCGCGGGCTGTTGAGCAGCCAGACGATGCCGTGGTCTCAGATCGAAGGTTTGAAGTTCACCCGGGGCCGCTGGGCGCGGGCCTGCCGGGGCGACGCCGGCGACGTGCTGTTGCCGGCGGTGACATTCGCGACGCTGCCGGTGCTGACCGCGGCCAGTGGCGGGAAAGTCCCCAATCCCTACCAGCGCTGAAGCGTGAGATCAGCCGAACGGATTATTGCCGCGTAGGAACAGCCACGCGGCCACGCCTCCGCCGATGCCGATCACCAGCGCAATGAACGAGCCGATGAACGGCCGCCTGGCCCAGCCTCGACTGCCGTCGAAGCCGTAACGCCCCGGCCCGGCCAGGATGATCGCCGCCGCCATGACGCTGAGCATCAGCAGGTATTCCCCGGTCGACCCGAATACGAGCAGTCCACCGTTCTCGCGTTGCGCCGTGAAGGCCGCCAACACGCTGTTGACCAGCAACGCCAGCGCGACCGAGGCCGCCA
>JBFYOR010000106.1:0-4974 GCA_041303695.1 Mycobacterium sp.
AGCAGGAGCAGCACCGCCAGCACCGGTTTGACCACCAGTGACAGGCCGATCGCGATGCCGGCCAGCCACTCCCGGCTCATCCGGCCGTCCAGAAGCCATCGGAAGAACAGCACCTCGAGCAGCAGGATGATGCCGTTGACGTTGGTGAAGACCAGGGTGTTGGTCACCGACTCGGTGACGAATATGGCCGCCAGCAGTGCCGGCAGCGCTACCGAGGACAGCGGGAACCTGAACAGCCGCACCAGCAGAACGGCAGCACCGATGATGGCCAGCGTGTTGAGCAGGATGAACCAGTTGCGCGCAGCGAACTCGCTGTCGATGTAGCCGAACGGCGCCATCAGCAGGGTGCCGCCGGGCGGATACAGGTAGTGCGGGTCGACCTGGTCGAAGTTCTCGTTGTAGATGTCGGCGCCGGCGCGGAAGTTGCGCGCCGCCCGGTAGACCGGGGCCCAGTCGTCGGTGATGTATCCGTTGGACGTCAGGACGTAGCTGCGGTGGATGATCGACATGATCGCGATCGGCCACAACGCGGAACGCAGGACGGCCGCGGTACTCGGGGGACTGGAACGGGGTCCGAAAGCCTTCACCACGCCGGCGCGGATCGAGTCAGCCACTGCCACGACCGCACCGTACACCGGCCGGCTGCGTTAGACGCTCAGGCGGGGCAGAAGGTGTCGGTCGGCGGGATCTTCCCGGTCTCCAGGTAGCCCAGCACCGGCGGCAATGCGCAGGCCGAGTAGATGATGGCCCCGTGCCCGGTGCCCTGCCACATCACCCTGCGACTGTTGGCCCCGGCATTGATGATGGTGGCCGCCGTCGCGGGGACACCCTGGCCGCCGGCGATCGGATCGTTCTGCACGCCCAGCAGCAGCACATCGATGGTGAAGTCCTTCGGGTCCGCCGGCGCCGATCCGCTGGGCCAGTTGAGGCATTTGACCAGGTTCAGCGCCGCCACCGTGCCGAACTGCGGGTACTGCTTACCCCAGGCGACGACAAGCTCGCGCACCCGGTCCGGGGAGGGTCGGTTGAGTGAGTCGCTGCAGGTGTTGACGAACTGTCCGTCCGTGCCGCGGATGGCTTCGCCCCGGTTGACCAGGCTGTTGAGCTGGTTGTTGTCGCCGGTGCGGGCGGCGGCCAGCGCATCGGCCAGCATGACGGCGCTGCCGATCCGGTCGCCGGAGGGATAGCCGAGTGCGGTGATGATGGCGTTGGCCAGCACCGCCGCCGACACCCCTCCCGGCCCGCGCCCCGCGCGGGCGTCGGCCATCAGCGCATCGACCGCGCCTTTGGGGTCGGGTCCGAGTGCACAGTTGACGGCCACGCACTGCGCGGCGAACGCGTCCAAGGCCGACTGCTGAGCCTGGACCTGGTCATCGGCAGCCGACTCGGCGCTGACACCGGGCGGGATGGGGGAGTCCAGCACCAGCCGGGCCACCTTGTCCGGGTGTGAGCCGGCGTAGGCCAGCGCCACCTGCGCGCCGTTGCCGATGCCGATCAGCGCCAGCGCCGGCACGTCCCAGGTGCTGCGCAGCCGCTCGAGATCCTCGGCGGCGCGGGCGTTGTCATAAGCGGAGTCGCCGGGGGCCAGCGCGTCGGTGCAGCCGGTTGTCGCCGTCAGCGTGATCGTGCCCAGGTTCGCGACCGGGTCGTCACCGGACTGGAATTGGGCTTGCTCGCGCATTTCCTGGCGGTCGTACTCGTCACGGCAGTCGATCGGGCTCGACATGCCCATACCCCGGCGGTCCACCGCCACGATCGGGTTGGTCTTGAGCACGTCGGCCCCCGAACGGGACAGCCACACCGGCAGTTGCAGCGACGAGGGCAGATCCGATCCGGTGGTCAGGACCACCGGTCCGGCCTCCGGTGGGGTCTGCACCGAGCGCGCACGCACCACGCCGATGGTCAGGGTGCCGGTCGCACCGGTCACCGGGTCGAGGTCGGCGTCGTAGTCTGCACAGTCCAGCGTGACTCCGGGCAGCGGCGAGGTTCCGGCGTCGCCGAACATCTTGCCGGTGCAGTCCCGCCAGACCAGATCGTTGTTGGGTGCGGCGATCGCCAGTTGGCCGCCGGGGGCCGCGCTGCTGGTGGGGACCGCACCCGGGTTGCTCGCCGAATCCGTGGCGAACTGCGGGTTGGCCGCCAGCCAGGGCGCACAGCCGGTCAGCGATATCAGCAGGGCGCTGCCCACGCTGACGGCGGTGAACACCCGACCCTGCCGATGCATGTCACCACACTAGCGACCCGGCAGCTCCGAACCCGGCAGCCGCTCAGCTCACCCGGGTGTAGCGCGAGTAGAGATAGCCGTCGTCGTCGGCGAGAACGTGCGCGCGGCGCATCCGGCTGAGCACATCGGTTGCATCCGCTGCGATACGAACAGCCGTTCCGCCAACCAGCACTGGAGCCGAGGTCAGGCACAGCTCGTCGAGCAGTTGCCGGGTGACGAAGGCGCCGAGCAGACTGGGCCCGCCCTCGGTGAGAATCCGCAGCAGGCCCCGGTCGGCCAGTCGCCGCAACGCCACGGCGAGATCCACCGAGTCGGGGTCGGCACCTGAACAATCCAGAACCTCGGCGGCGCGGCCCAGTCGGGTTCGGGCGTCAGCGGCGGCGGCGGTGCAGGTCAGGACGAGTGGTGTCACCTCACTTGCGGTCAGCACCGGCAGGTCGTGTTCGAGCACTCCGGAGCGGGTGACCAAGGCGATCGGGGGAACCTCGCTCTGGCCGCGCTCGCGCCGGGCGTGGCGCTGGGGTGCGGTCAACCGGACGCCGCCGTAGCTCTCGGCGCGGGCGGTGCCGGCTCCGACGACGATCACGTCGGCCAGTTCGCGCTGCAACGCGAACAGTCGGCGGTCGCCCGGCCCGCCCAGGCCGCCCGATGTTCCGGCGGTGGTCGCTCCGCCGTCGAGGCTGGCGATCGCGTTACCGCGCACCAGCGGCCGGGTGAGGTCGTCCGGGTAGGCGTAGAGCCGCATCAGGGTGTCGTCGTCCACGACACCGCCGCCGCCGCCGAGCAGCGACAGCCGCACGGTATCGGCGGTGCCGTCGCTGATCTGCATACCTATGTCCATGACCACGAGTCCATGACCACGATTGCAGCACGTCGGGCCGTGCTGCGTCGATACAGTGCCTGCCATGGCCGGACATCTGGTGGATCGTCATCCGACGGTGTCCCCACAGCGACTGATCGCCCAACTGGTGCCGCCGCCCACGTTCGACGACGTGAGTTTCCAGACCTACCGGACTGATCCCGCCGAACCGACCCAGGCCGCCGCGCTCGCGGGCTGCCTGAGCTTCTGCGACGAGGCGGTAGCTCGCCGCGCGGGCCGCAAGAAGATGTTCGGCCGACGGGAGACGCTGCCCGGCGTGGGGCTCTACCTCGACGGCGGCTTCGGCGTCGGCAAGACCCATCTGCTCGCCTCGGCCTACTGGCGACTGCCCGAATCCCCCCAGCATCCCAAGGCATTCGCCACCTTCGGAGAGCTGACCCAACTGGCCGGGGTCTTCGGGTTCGTCGAGTGCATTGATCTGCTGGCCGACTACACCGTGGTGTGTATCGACGAGTTCGAACTCGACGATCCGGGAAACACCACACTGATCTCCCGGATGCTCTCCCAATTGGTCGAGCGCGGTGTGTCGGTCGCCGCGACGTCGAACACGCTTCCCGAGCAGCTGGGCGAGGGCCGCTTCGCGGCGCAGGACTTCCTGCGCGAGATCAACACGCTGGCAAGCATTTTCACCACCGTCCGGATCGAGGGTCCGGACTACCGCCATCGCGGGCTGCCGCCGGCCCCGCAGCCGCTGACCGACGCGGAGGTCCGGGCGCTGGCCGATCAGGATCCGGGGGCGACGCTGGACGACTTCGATGCGCTGTGCGCGCACCTGGCCACCATGCATCCCTCGCGATACCTCGCCCTGATCGAGGGGGTCTCGGCGGTGCACATCACCGGCGTCCACCAGATCGAGGACCAGAGCGTCGCCCTGCGTCTGGTCTCACTGACCGACCGGCTTTATGACGCCGGAATCCCGGTGGTGGCCTCGGGGGCGAAACTGGACACCGTCTTCTCCGCTGAGATGCTCGACGGCGGCTACCGCAAGAAGTACCTGCGCGCCACCTCGCGACTGCTGGCGTTGACCAATGCCGGCGCATCGGCCGCGTAGCCGCGACTAGACAGGGCGCACCATCACGAAGTCGTCCTCCAGGGCGGTGCCCAGCCGGAAGCGTCGGGTACCGGTCACCGCGAACCGGTGTTTGCGGTAAAACCGTTGCGCCCGTTCGTTGTTCTGGTTGACCCCGAGCCAGATCGCTCGGGCGCCGCTGCCGGCCGCCCATCCGATGCCCGACCGGATCAGCGCGTCCGCCGCACCGGTGCGGTGATAGTCGGGCAACACATACATCTTCGACAGTTCCACGGCGGGTCGCTGCGGCACCGAACCGGAGATGTCGGGATCATCGTCGACTCCGCGGATGAGCATCGCGTAGCCGACGATCCGTCCCGCGTCGGCGGCGGTCAGCACGACCCGGTCGGGATCGACGAGGTACTCGGCGAACCGTTGCTCGGACAGTGTGGCCGCGATGAAGGCGGAGATGTCCCCGGGTGCGGCCGACGGCGGACAGGCCAGCGGAAAGGTCGCAGCGGCGACAGCCGCCAACTCGACCTGGTCGCCGTCGCCGGCGGTGGCGACGTCCACGGCTGACCTGTGTCCCACCGGGCACCCCCCCGCCTGTCACAGCTGTGTCTCAAGTCTGCCTCAACGCCGTCGCCGACGCCGGTTGGCAGGTCAGACCGCACTAGAATCGGGTTTCATCGAGAGATCGGAGGGGGTCCGATGAGGATCGCCAACCACAGGTTCGGTTCGTCCATGGTGGCCGCCGCATTCTGCGCCGGCGCCATTGCGCTTGCCGTCCCGACGGCCCCGGCGAATGCCGACCAGACCTGCCCGCCGGGCCAGGTGGAGGACACCCTGACCCCCGGCTTC
>JBFYOR010000107.1:0-5028 GCA_041303695.1 Mycobacterium sp.
GTATTCGTGGACATTGGTCTTCTCGACGCCATTGAAGCGAATACCCACGTCGCGCCGGAGCACCTCTTCGCTGTAGAAGGGGCTGCGCGGATCAGTGGAGAGGTGATTCGGTGGGGTGTCGGTGCTCTGATCCTCGGACATGATGGCTTTCGTCAAATGCTGCGTGTTGGGTTGATTCGCTAAGAACTTACGCGACCCTAATCGGGGCGACCAACTCTTCGAACGGGCTCGCCTCCTCCGATCGGAGGAGGCGAGATCATCAGCCGAATCCCTGAACCGCCCGATGTTGTGCGCTGCCGCGGCCCGGCAATGTGGTTCTCAACAGGCCGGGACATCCCCGGCCACCACAAGGAGAACATCATGAAGCGTTTCGCCCTCACCACCATGCTGGCCGGCAGCATCTTCGCGGGCCTCATCGGCGCCGCCGGTTCCGCGCACGCCGAACACGACTACGTTTATGACAACGACCGTTACTACTCCCAATACGTCCCGCACGTCGACACCAGCCCGCACACCCGCGCCATCATCGTGCGGCACTGACACTGGCGCCGACAGAGAAAAACCCGAGACCGTGTGGTCTCGGGTTTTTCGGGAGTGGAGCTAAGGGGATTCGAACCCCTGACCCCCACACTGCCAGTGTGGTGCGCTACCAACTGCGCCATAGCCCCAGGTGTCGTCAAAACTACACCACCGCCACAGCCGCCTCAAAACCACCTCAGGGCAGTTCGCCGGCCGCCTCCGGCCCCAGCGCGCGGGCCGGGGTGTGCTCGGCCGGTGACTCTCCGCAGGTCTCCGGAGCGAACATCCAGCCGATCGAGGCCACCATCAGGATGGCCCCGCTGACTCCGAACGCCCACCCGAACGACAGCTGCTGGGCGATCAACCCGACCCCGAACGAACCGACGATCGAGCCGACGTCCGACATCATCTGGAAGGTCGCGATCGCAGTGCCGCCGCGGGCCTTGCCGATGATGTCGGCGACCGCCGCCTGCTGTGGGGAGTTGTAGACACCGGAGGCCAGACCAACGACCACCGCCAGGGCCAGGAATACCGGCAGTGACGGCGACAGGCCCAGCACGGCGGTGGAGATTCCGGACAGCGCCAGTCCGATGATCAGCAGCGGCCGCCGCCCGATCCGGTCGGAAAGCCGGCCGCTGGGTATCACCGCGATGACATTGCCGACCGCGAACGCGGTCAATGCCAGCCCGGCGATGCCGGGGCTGCGGCCCAGCCCCCCCACGACGAACAGCGGCACCAGCGCGAACCGCAGCCCGAACAGCGACCAGCCGGTGGCGAAGTTGGACAGCAGTGCCGCCCGGTAGGCGCCGTGGCGCAGCGCGGAGCGCACCGTCACGGTCGGCTCGTCGCCGCTGGCCGGGCCGGCCAGTTCGGAATGCCGCAGGCTGATCAGCACGATGGCCGCGGCGAACAGCAGCAGCGCACCGTAGATGACGAACGGTGCGCTCAAGCCGAGGCCGGCGGTCAGGCTGCCCACCACGGGTCCGGCGACCGATCCGATCAGAAAGGCCCCGGAGAACATGCCGGCCACCCGGCCGCGGGCATCGGGCGGACTCATCCGGATCATCAATCCCAGCGCCGAGACGAAGAACATCGTCGAGCCGATGCCGCCGAGGGCCCGGAACGCCAGCAGCTGCCAGTAGGTCTGGGCGAACGCGCACGCCGCCGTGGACAGCGCGACGATCAGCACACCGCTGACGTAGATCTTGCGCTCCCCCAGCCGCGTCACCAGCAGCCCCGTCGGCGGAGCTGCCAGCAGGCGCATCACCGCGAACGCGGTGATCACGAACGTCGCGGCGCTGATGCTCACCCCGAAGTGCCGCGCCAGTTGCGGCAGGACGGGGGCCACCACCCCGTAGCCCAGGGCGATGATCGCGTTGGCGGTGATCAGGGACCACACCTCGCGGGGCAGTCGGGTCTGCGCCGTCGACGCGGATCCCTCGGCTACCGAACTCACGTTATGACTGTATTCACCACCTCCCGGGCCGCCTCCTGCACCTGCACCAGATGCTCGGGACCCAGAAACGATTCGGCGTAGATCTTGTAGACATCCTCGGTTCCCGACGGACGCGCGGCGAACCAGCCGTTGGCGGTGGTCACCTTCAGCCCGCCGATCGGGGCCCCGTTGCCGGGGGCGGCGGTGAGCTTGGCGGTGATCGGCTCGCCGGCCAGCTCGGTGGCGCTGACCTGCTCGGGTGAGAGTTTGGCCAACCGGGCCTTCTGCTCGCGGTCGGCCGGGGCGTCCACCCGCGCGTACACCGGGGCACCGTACGTCGCGGTCAGTTCGGCGTAACGCTGCGAGGGGGTCTTGCCGGTGACGGCCAGCATCTCCGAGGCCAGCAGGCACATGATGATGCCGTCCTTGTCGGTGGTCCACACCGATCCGTCGCGGCGCAGGAATGACGCCCCAGCCGACTCCTCACCACCGAACCCGATTGTCCCGCTGAGTAATCCATCGACGAACCACTTGAACCCGACCGGCACCTCCACCAGGCTCCGGCCCAGGCCCGCCACCACCCGGTCGATGATCGAGGAACTCACCACGGTCTTGCCCACGGCCACCCCGGCCGGCCAGTCCGGCCGGTGGGTGCAGAGGTAGTCGATCGCCACCGCCAGGTAGTGGTTGGGGTTGAGCAGGCCGGTGTCGGGGGTGACGATGCCGTGCCGGTCGGCGTCGGCGTCGTTGCCGGTGGCGATCTGGTAATCCTCCCGGTTGGCGATCAGTGAGGCCATCGCGTTGGGCGAACTGCAGTCCATCCTGATCTTGCCGTCGGTATCGAGGGTCATGAACCGCCAGGTGGCGTCGACCAGTGGGTTGACCACGGTGAGGTCCAGGTTGTGCCGGTCGGCGATCGCCGCCCAGTAGTCGACACTGGCCCCACCCAGGGGGTCGGCGCCGATCCGGATGCCCTCGGCACGGATGGCGTGGATGTCGACGACATTCGGCAGGTCGGCCACGTAGGCGTCCATATAGTCGTGCCGCTGAATGTGGCGCCGGGCGCGGGCCAGTGGCACCCGCTTCACCTCCGCCAACCCGCCGCGCAGAATCTCGTTGGCGCGCTTGGCAATCACCGAGGTGGCGTCGGTATCGGCCGGGCCGCCGTTGGGCGGGTTGTACTTGAAGCCACCGTCACGCGGCGGGTTGTGCGACGGGGTGACGACGATCCCGTCGGCCAGTCCGGTGCTGCGGCCACGGTTGTGGGTCAGGATCGCGTGGCTGACCGCCGGCGTCGGGGTATAGCGGTCGGCGGAGTCGACGAGCACCGCGACATCGTTGGCCGCCAGCACCTCGCACGCGGTGGTCCAGGCCGGTTCGGACAATCCGTGGGTGTCGCGGCCCAGGAACAGCGGCCCGGTTGTGCCGTGGGCGGCGCGGTACTCGGCGATCGCCTGCGTGGTGGCCAGGATGTGCGCCTCGTTGAACGCCCCGTCCAGACTGGAACCGCGGTGCCCGGAGGTTCCGAACGCCACCTGCTGGGCCACGTCCTCGGGGTCGGGAACCACGGTGTAGTACGCGGTCACCAGGTGGGGCAGGTCGATGAGATCGTCGGGTTGCGCCGGTAAGCCGGCGCGGGGATTGGCCGCCATGCCCGCAATTGTGCCGCCGTAACGCGATACTGAACCGGTGTTCGGCCACGACAACCGGGAACTGGCAGCGGTGTTCACCGGCGGGGCACTGGGGACGGTGGCCCGGGCCGGTCTGGAATCACTGGTCGCACCCGACCCCGGCCGCTGGCCGTGGGCCACGTTTGCGGTCAACATCGTCGGGGCGTTCCTGCTCGGCTATTTCACCACCCGCCTGCTGGAGCGACTGCCGCTGTCGGCCTACCGCCGGCCACTGCTGGGCACCGGCCTGTGCGGCGGCCTGACCACCTTCTCCACGATGCAGGTGGAAACCCTGCGGATGATCGAGCACCACCATTACGGCCTGGCCGCCGGTTACACCGCAGCCAGCATCTGCGCCGGCCTGCTGGCCGCCTACACCGCCACCGCACTGGTCCGCCGGGTCAGGGTGCTGCGGTGAACGTCGCGCTGTGGGCCGGTGTGCTGGTCATCGGCGGGTTGGGGTCGGTGGCCCGGTTCATGGTCGACCGGGCCGTCGCTCGGCGGGCATCGGCGGCGTTTCCGGTGGGCACCCTGACGGTCAATATCAGCGGCGCCCTGCTGCTCGGCCTGGTCACCGGACTGACCCTGAGCCATGGCGTCGCACTGCTGGCCGGCACCGCACTGTTGGGCGCCTACACCACCTTCTCCACCTGGATGCTGGAGACCCAGCGGCTGGCCGAGGAACGCCGGATCTGGCCGGCTGTGCTCAATATCGTGCTCAGTGTGGTGCTGGGATTGACCGCCGCGGCCGCCGGTCAGTGGATCGCGAGCCAGCTGTGACCGGGCATCTCAAACTCACCGCCTACCTCGGCGAACGCCAGCGCAGCGGATCACGGTTCGCCGCCGAGGCGATGCTGGACCTGTTCACCGAGCGCTGCGTCGCCAGCAGCATCATGCTGCGCGGGGTCACCGGTTTCGGCTCCCGCCACGTGCTGCGAACCGATGAGTCCCTGAGCCTCTCAGAGGATCCCCCGATCTCCATCGCGGCGCTGGACACCGAGGCGGTCATCGGCGCGCTGGCCGCTGATGTTGCCGACCTCGTACCGCGCGGGCTGATCACCGTCGAACGGGCCCGGTTGCTCGGCGCGCCGGATGCCCTCCCCCTCGATGACGGTGCGGTCCGGGTGACCATCGGCCTGGGCCGCAACCGCCGGATCGGTAACGCCCCTGCCTTCGTCGCGGTTTGCGACCTGCTCTTCCAGCACCGATTCGCCGGCGCCGCAGCCCTTCTCGGGGTGGACGGCACCCTCGACGGACACCGCCGACGGGCGCACTTCTTCAGCCGAAACCGCGATGTGCCGCTGGTGATCATCGCGGTCGGCACCGCCGAACAGGCCCGCGCCGCACTGCCCGACCTGCGGGCCATGCTGATCCACCCGATGGTCACCGCGGAGCGGATCGCGG
>JBFYOR010000108.1:0-3692 GCA_041303695.1 Mycobacterium sp.
ACTGTGTGGTGACACCAGCGTCCAGACCGCGGCGTACCTCGTCGGCCTTCGCGGCGGCCAGGGTGGTGACCACCGTCGCCGGGTCGGCGCCGGCGCCCAGCGCCTCGATGATGGCGTCCTCGTCGACCCCGGACACCGCGACCACGGGATCGATCCCGGCCTGGCGCAGCACGCGGAGCCGGCCGCTCGAGGCCGAACCCAGGACGACCCGGGTCATCGGCTGCCCGGGCGGAGGCCCGTCATCGGCTGCCCGGGCGGAGGCCCGTCATCGGCGGACGTGCGTCCGGTCCCTCAGGGTGACACGCTGCCAACTGGTGACCCCGTAGCGCAGTCGGTCCACCGGATGGCCCCAGAGATTGAGCTCCTGCGGGCCCGGATGGGCCGGCCCGCCGCGCAGCCCGGCGAGGACGGTGATCACCGCGGCCAGTTCGGCGTCGGTGGGCTTGCCCTTGAGCACCCGGATCTCCGTCGCGCCGGGTTCTGGTGCGTCGATCGTCAGCAGGTGCGGGTCGCTGACCTCGGTGATGTCCTCGTGTCGCATGTTCGCCTTCCCTAGAGGGGGATGTTCCCGTGCTTCTTGGGCGGGGTCTGGACGATCTTGCGCTCCAGCAGCCGCAGCGAGGTCGCGATGTAGCCACGGGTGTGCGACGGCGGGATGACCGCGTCGAGGAACCCGCGCTCGGCCGCGATGTACGGGTTGACCAGGGTGTCCTCGTAGTCGCGCTGCAGATCCAGGCGCAGCGCGTCGACGTCTTCGCCGTTGCGCGCCGCTTCGTTGAGCTGTTTGCGGTAGACGAAGCCGACCGCGCCGGAGGCGCCCATCACCGCGATCTGGGCGGTCGGCCACGCGACGTTGACATCGCAGCCCATGTCCTTGGACCCCATCACGCAGTAGGCGCCGCCGTAGGCCTTGCGGGTGATTACGGTGATCTTGGCGACGGTGGCCTCACCGTAGGCGTAGAGCAGTTTCGCGCCGCGCCGGATGATGCCGTTGAACTCCTGCTCGGTGCCCGGCAGGAAGCCCGGCACGTCGACGAGCATGACGATCGGGATGTTGAAGCAGTCGCAGGTCCTGATGAACCGGGCGGCCTTCTCCGAGGCGTTGATGTCCAGGCAGCCGGCGAACTGGGTCGGCTGGTTCGCCACGATACCCACTGGTCGACCGTCCACTCTCCCGAACCCGACGATGATGTTCTGCGCGTAGCCGGCCTGGATCTCCAGGAACTCCTCGTCGTCGAGGATCCGGGTGATCACCTCGTGCATGTCGTACGGCTGGTTCGGCGAGTCCGGGATGAGGGTGTCGAGTTCGAGGTCGGACTCGGTGAGGTTGTCCTCGATGGCGCCCGGGTGCGGCGGTGCGGGGAAGCGCGGCGGCTCGGCGTAGTTGTTGGGCGGCAGGTAGCTCAACAGGTCGCGGACGAAGTCGAAGGCGTCCTGCTCGCCGGACGCGACGTAGTGCAGGGTGCCGGACTTGGACATGTGGGTCTGCGCCCCGCCGAGTTCCTCCATGCTGACGTCCTCACCGGTGACGGTCTTGATGACGTCGGGCCCGGTGATGAACATCTGACTGGTCTGGTCGACCATGATGACGAAGTCGGTCAACGCGGGGGAGTACACGTGTCCGCCCGCCGCCGCACCCATGATCAGCGAGATCTGCGGGATCACCCCGGAGGCCAGGATGTTGTTGCGGAAGATCCGGCTGTAGAGGCCGAGGGAGACCACACCCTCCTGGATGCGGGCGCCGGCGCCGTCGTTGATGCCGATCAGCGGGCGGCCGGTCTTAATCGCCAGTTCCTGGATCTTGACGATCTTTTCGCCGTAGACCTCGCCGAGGCTGCCGCCGAACACCATCGCGTCCTGGCTGAAGATGCACACGTCGCGGCCGTCGATGGTGCCGTACCCGGTGACCACGCCGTCGCCCACCGGCCGGTTGTCCTGCAGGCCGAAGTTGGTGGAGCGGTGCCGGGCCAGCGCGTCGAGTTCGACGAAGGAGTCCTCGTCGAGCAGAGCCAGGATGCGTTCCCGGGCGGTCAACTTGCCCTTGGCGTGGGTCTTCTCGACCGCGGCCTCACCGACCGGATGCAGCGTCTCCTCGGCGCGCTGACGCAGATCCGCCAGCTTGCCCGCCGTCGTGTGGATATCCGGTTCCGTCGTCGTCATGGGTGACGATGGTACCCATGGGCTACCCCGACAACGTTCTTGCGACCGACGAGCAGGTGGTGCTGCACCGCCACCCGCACTGGAAGCGGCTCATCGGTCCGGTACTGGCGCTGCTGCTGTGCACCGCGGTGGCCGCATTCGTCGCCGCGGTGGTGAGCCGGACCGGTTGGGATCCGGCCGCCCGGCGGGTGGTGTCGGCCGTCATCGGCGGGCTCTGGCTGCTCGGCGTCGGCTGGCTGACGGTGCGACCATTCCTGGCCTGGCTGACAACGCATTTCGTGATCACCGACCGGCGGGTGATGTACCGGCACGGGGTGCTGACCCGGGCGGGTATCGACATTCCGCTGGCCCGGATCAACAGTGTGGAGTTCCGGCACGGCCTTATCGACCGGATGGTGCGCACCGGCACCCTGGTCATCGAGTCGGCGTCGCAGGACCCGCTGGAATTCTCCGATATCCCGCAGGTCGAGCAGGTGCACGCACTGCTGTACCACGAGGTCTTCGACACCCTCGACGCCGAGGAGTACCCGCCGGGGCGCTAAGCGGCCGGCGGCCGGCGCCGGCGGCGCAGTGGGGTCACGACTCCGCGCCGGGCCTCGCGGGCCTCGATCTCGTCCTCGATCGCGTCGACGATGCCGCCGGAGGTCAGCGTCGACTCCAGCGCCCGGTCCGGCTCCCGGCCGACCTCGTCGGGGAACACCCAGCGGCGGAACGCCCAGAACCGGAATGCCATCTGCAGCAGGTTGCCGATGATGTAGGCGGACAGGAAGTCGGCGAGGTTCTCCACCGCCAGCGACACTTCCGGCACCCGCAGGCCCAGCACATAGCTGGAGAACCACAGTGGAATCATGCTCAGCACCACGCCGACACCGCTGACGCCGAAGAACAACAATGCCTCGTGATGGCGTTCCCGGCCGCCGCGGTCCCGGAAGCTCCACTCCCGGTTGAGGATGTAGGACGCGATGACCGCGACGATGCCGGCGATCACCTTGGCGGTGACCGGCTTCGGTTCGAGGATCGTCAGCTTGAGCGTGAAGAAGATCGTCGAGTCGATGACGAACGTCGTGGCTCCGACGATCGCGAACTTGATCAGCTCGTGATGCCGCTCAGCAAAAGGCCGGACCTGCCGGGGCAGCCGGGCAATGGTGGCATCAGCGAAGGACACAGGTGGGAATTCTACGGAAATAGCCGCAGGTTGCGTAGTGGTGCTGGTCACCGCCGGTAAATCCTGGCAAGCGCCGCCATGACACCATATTGCCCGTGCCGGACAGATTCCCGACGAAACCGTTCGTGGCGATGGTGGGCGGCGGGCAGTTGGCCAGGATGACCCACCAGGCTGCGATCGCCCTCGGTCACAGCCTGCGGGTGCTGGCGGTGGATGCGCAGGACCCTGCCGCCCAGGTGAGTCCAGATGTGGTTCTGGGCTCCCATACCGACCTCGACGCGCTGCGCCGGGCAGCGGCCGGGGCTGCCGCGTTGACCTTCGACCACGAGCATGTGCCCACCGGGTTGCTGCACACCCTGGCCGCCGA
>JBFYOR010000109.1:0-2537 GCA_041303695.1 Mycobacterium sp.
CCTTTCGCGATCGCCCCGGCCTGGTGCAGGGTGCTCGGTGAGTCGCCGCGCGACAGCCGCGCCATGCGCATCCGGCTCGCCTCGGCGGCCAGCACGTCGATGTAGCGGATCATCAGCACCAGCACCGATGTGAGCAGTGCTGGCACCCCGAGCCGCGACAACGCCAGGGGTAGCTCGCGGGCGGGTGTGGTGGCCGCGACGGTCAGGGATGCGGCCACCCCGAGGGTGCCCTTGACGACGATTCCCCAGGCGGCGTAGAGACCCGACACCGACAGTGAGAGCCCGGCCACCTCGACGCGCTCACCGCCCTCGGCGAACGGAAGCAGGACCGCCAGCACCAGGAACGGAACCTCGATCAGCATCCGCGGCAGTATCCAGGCCAGCGGGATCCGGGCCAGCCGCCACACGCCCAGCAGGATCAGCGCGTAGATGGCGAACGGCCAGAACACATCCCGTGCAGTGGCCACCACCGCCAGGACGAAAACCGCCAGTGCCACGATCTTGACCTCGGCGGGTAGCCGGTGCACCGTCGACTGCCCATCGCGGTAGAGCAAGTGGGCGTGGCCGGCGGCCACCGTCAATCCCCGGGGGTGGCGTCGACATCGCGGCGCGGCCTGCTTCGCGCGATCGCCCAGAACACCCCGCCGGCCATGGCCAGCGTCACCAGCACCCCGGCGAGGCCGGCCAGTCCGCCGGTGCCGTCGGCGCCGCCGACGGAGTAGTCGGCCAGCGGTGAGCCGGCCATCGGGTGTCCGGTGGCGCCCTGGGCGATGCACCGCCCGGTCAACTCGTCGGCCCCGCCGCGTTCGACCACCTCACAACCCTGCAGGGTGGCCGAATCCAGGCCGTCGGGACTGGAGCTTGCCAGGTAGGAGACACCGCCGGCGATGATGAGGGTGACGGCGACGGAGACGGCCCAGAACATCCGGCCGCGAGACCGTGTCATGCGTGCACCTCGGACCCGGTGCGACTGGTGCGCAGCAGATAGACCAAATCGGGACGGGATCTGGCCACCGCCATCACCGTCACAGCGGTGATGATGCCCTCGCCGATACCGATCAGCACGTGGGTGCCGAACATATATCCGGCCACCGAGGTCAGCGAGGTGGGAGCCTGTCCGCCGATGGCGAATTGGAGCACGAAACCCATTGCCGCACAGACCGTGCCGATCACAGCGGCCAGGAACGCGACCCGTCCCAGGGCCGGGATCGACACCTCGGTGCGGTTGCGTTTCGCCAGTGCGTAGAGCAGGACGGCGGCACCGTATCCGCCGGCGACGCCGATCAGTGCCATGTTGGTGATGTTGGTTCCCAGTGCGGTGACGCCGCCGTCGGCGAACAGCAGTGACTGCACCACGAGCACGATCGCGATGCACAGGGCGCCGGTGTATGGGCCGACCAGGATGGCGGCCAGTGCACCGCCGAGCAGATGACCGCTGACGCCGGGCAGGATCGGGAAGTTGACCATCTGTACGGCGAAGATGAACGCCGCCACAAGGCCCGCCAGGGGGACCGTGCGCTCATCGAGTTCGTCGCGCGCGCGCCGCGCGCACAGTGCGAGACCGGTCGCGGCGATGGCACCGAACAGCAGTGCCGTCGGCGCCGAGACGATACCGTCGCTCATATGCATCGCCTGGGTGCTCACCGTGGTCACGATCGCGACATTAGGGCGGCGGAAGTCATCTGTCCAGCTGTTCAGATATTCAGGTGAGTCGTTTCGCCCGGATCAGGAATGCGCCGCGCCGATCCAGTGCAGCAGACTGTGCACGGTCGGATCATCGAGTTGGTAGCTCACCTGCCGTCCGACCCGGGTCGACTTGACCCAACCCTGCTGGCGCAGGACCCGCAGGGCCTGAGACACGGCATTCTCCGAACGGCCCACGGCGGCGGCCAACTCCCCTACACAGATGCCCGGAACGCGGTGCAGGCTGAGCAGAATCTCCAGCCGGTTGGGGTCCGACAGCAGATCGAAACGCTGTGTCCAGCCGTCGATGTCCACATCAGCCGGCGCCGGCGGAACTTTGCCCACCTTCTTTCCGGACGGCGCCACGGACGCCAATCTAACTCAACCCGTCGCGGTCAGGAGGGTCCGGCGGGCAGGGCTGCGATCCGGCGGGCCAGGTACGGGGAGAACCAGCCCGCGTACTTTTCCTGCAGACCGGGGTCGCGCCAGTCGGATCCGGTGACGATCTCGCGGCAGGTCGGTTCGGCGCACAGGCAGCGGAACTCGTCGTAATCGCTGGCATCGCACATCGCGTAGTCGAAGCTCAGTTCCTCGCCGGGGGCGATATCACGCATGGCGACCAGCAGCATCTGCCCGAGCAGGCCGCAGTTGGGCTCACAGGAGTGGTTGAGCATGTCGCCGGGTTCGGGGGTGTCGCCGGAGAGCAGGTAGAGGTCGGTGTCGACCTGAATGGACCGGCCCTGCCGGTCCTCGCTGAGGGTCTGCAGCAGGGCCGCCGAGACGATGCATCCGCCGAAGGCCGCGACGGTCTCACCGGCCGGGATGTGCTCGAGGGCAAATGAACCCCAGCCTTT
>JBFYOR010000110.1:0-5382 GCA_041303695.1 Mycobacterium sp.
TACCTGACGCTGGTGATCCAGCGTCAGGTAGGCGGGCAGCATCGCGAAACCGCACGGGTTGAACGCCGCAACCATGCCGGCGGCGAACGCCAGGCCGAGCAGGTCGGTGTTCACCGGCGGACTACGACGCCAGCGCGCGCACCCGGTCGCTCAGCTCCTGCTGCGACATCGCCGAGGTCGGGTTGTTCACGAAGGACGAGGTTCCATCCGGGCTCAGGAATACGTATGCGGGCTGCCACGGCACGTTGAATTTGGCCCAGATCGACCCGTCGGCATCGTTGAGGTTGGTGAAGTTCAGGTTGTACTTCGACACGAAGCCCTGCATGGATGCCACGTCGGCGCGGGTTGAGACCCCGACGAAGGTGACGCCGGGATTGGCGGCCGCGACCGCGCTGACGGTGGGGGCCTCGGCATTGCAGAACGGGCACCATGGCGTCCAGAACCACATCACCGCGGGCTTGCCCTGCAGGCTGGACCCGTTGAACGTGCCTCCGCTGAGCGTGGTCCCGGTGAAATTCAGGTCGGCGGCGCTGGCGGAGGGTGGCTTGGCGATACCGAAGGTGAGGGCCGCCACAGCCATCATCAAGGTCAGCAGTCTGATCGCATTGGTCTTCATGGAAGAGACCCTAAGTCTGGTTGGCGGGTGTCCGCCATGCGCGGTGGGAGGCGGTCAGAAATGCGTAAGACCGGCCGGGACCTACCGGGACAGGTGCGCAGCACTGCGCTGACCTCCCCGGGCCCGGGCCCGGGCCAGTCGGGCCAGTCCGACGCGGTCGACCAGTACGCAGCCGTGCACGTCGGCAAGATGTTCGGCTGCCCGGGTGTAGCGGTGGTTCGTCACCACCATGGTCGCGAGGCAGTCGTGAACTGCTGCCCCGGCCACCACCTGCTGGATGGCCGATCCGTTGACGGTGCGGGCCTGACGCTTGCACTGCACAGCGGTGCGGACACCGTCGCGGACAGCGATCAGGTCGACGCCGAAGTCGCCGCTGGCCTTGGTCACCTCCACCGCGTAGCCGATACCGCGCAGTACCGCGGCGACGTAATGCTCGAACTCCACACCCGTCATCGCGTCGATGGCCGCCTGCCCGGTCGCGCGGTACAGCGCGTCGAGTCGGTCCCGGCGCCGCTGCTTCAGCCACGCCAGCCACCACCGCCAGCACGCCACCGCCGCAACCGGCACGGTCAGCGCCCCGAGCAGCCAGGACAGCCCGCTGGCCGAACCCAGGTAAGCCAGCAGTGCCGTGGCGGCACACCAGAGCCCGAGCCACTTCAGGGCCGTCCCGGCCGGGTCGGAATCCGCCTGCACGGTGACACCGTACGAGCGGCGGCGGACATCGCCGCGCCGGTGGACCGCCGCGCTACTGAACCGTGACCATGACTTTCCCGCACTCCCGGCTCTCGGCGAGCAGGTCAAGGGCGTCGGCGACGCGGTCCAGCGCGAACCGGTGGGTGATCAGCGCCGACAGATCCCGACGGGACAACAGGTCAACGGCGTCGGCGAACCGGATCGGATACTCGATCGAACCCCGGATGGTCAGTTCCTTCATCAGCACCTGCAGGAAGTTGACCGGCACGGGGCTGTAGTGCAGCGCCACCACGCTGATCCGGGCGCCGGGGCCGGACCGGTCGATGATGCCGGTCAGCACCGCGTCCGAACCGGAGGCCTCGATGAAGGCATCGGTGGCCGGGGCGTGGCCGTACATCAGCGCCCGGGTGCCGTGCAGTCGCTCCAGTTCGCGCCACACCTTCGTCTCGTTCGGGTCGATCACCGCTGCGGCTCCGAATTCCCCGGCGAGCCGGCGGCGGGTGGCCGACGGGTCGACGCCGACGATGCCGGTCAGGCCGCGGTCGGCCAGCGACGCGATCGCAGCCAGACCGATGGGACCGCAGCCGAAAACCGCCACGGTGTCGCCGGGCCGCACGTCGGCCTGCTCGGCGGCGTGCATCCCGACCGCCACCGGCTCGGCGAGTGCGGCGACCTCCAGCGGCATGTCGTCGGGCACCGCGATCAGACGTCCGCCGCCGGCGGCCTCCCGGACCAGCACCGCCTCGCCCAGCCCGCCCTCCGGGGCGCCGCCGCCGATGCGGCCCACGGCATCGTCGCCGGGATGAACGACGACCCGCTGTCCCACCGTCACACCGCCGACCTCGGCCCCGATCGCGCGGACCACCCCGGCGAACTCGTGGCCGAGGGCCATCGGCGCACCGCCCGGCCCGGCCAGACCGCCCAACCGGATGTAGCTGAGATCGCTGCCGCAGATCCCGCAGGCATGGATCTCGACGACCGCGTCGCGGGGCCCACAGTCCGGCAGCGGCACCGAGTCCACCGAAACGACTCCCGGTGCATGGATGCGGGCCTGTTGAATAGCGGTAGGCGTCATCGTGGCTTGACCCTAGCGAACGATCTCCGGCGGATAAGGGAGTTGTCAGTGCAGATCAATCTCGACGATCTGACCGACCCCGTCCTGACCGACGTCCAACGTCAGGTGCTGGAGTACACCGAGTCCCGTGCGGTGGTTTTCGACCTCGAGGCGATACTGGCCGAGGCGGTGGGGCAGGCCGGCGTCGACGACCTCGCCGCCGACGACGGGTACACCGCCCGACTGCAGGCCTACGTCGCAGCCATCGAAAGCGATACCGGCCTGCGCCAGCTGACCCGGAACACGTTGCGCGCCAGGGTGGTCCGGCTGCTGCGCAACCGGTTGTCGTTGACCGAGCTGCTCAAGCGCCACCCCGAGATCAACGGCATCGAGATCGACCGGCCGCTGATCGTGGTCGGGATGCCCCGATCGGGGACCACCCATCTGGTGAACCTGATCGCCCGGGACCCGCGCCGCCGGGCGCTGCCCTACTGGGAGAGCCAGGAGCCGATCCCCGCGCCGGGACAGGGACCCGGACCGTCGGGCGTGGACCCCCGATACGCCCGCGCCAAGGCCGAACACGACGGGCTGATGGCCACCGCCCCCTACATCGCCGCCATGCACGACCAGTTCCCGGAGGCCATCGAGGAGGAGGTCGAGCTACTCGACCTGGATCTGGCTGCCTACGTGCTGGAGTGGCATGCCCGGGTGCCGGACTGGCGGGACACCTACCTCGGGCTCGACCAGACCCGGCATTACCGCTACCTGCGTACGGTGCTGCAGGCCCTGACCTTTCTGCGCGGCCCCCGGACCTGGGTGCTGAAGTCGCCGCAGCACGCCGAGCAACTCGGTCCGCTGATGGCCACGTTTCCGGACGCCACCGTGGCCTTCACCCATCGTGACCCGGTCGCGGTGATCCAGTCGGCGGCCACCATGATGGCCTACTCCGATCGGCTGCGCCGGCGCAGCATCGACCCGCAGTGGTTGATCGGGTACTGGACCGACCGGGTGCACCGGCTGCTGAGCTGCTGTGTGCGCGACCGCGACCTGGTGCCCGCCGACCGGAGCCTCGATATCGGCTTCCATCAACTCAACGGCAACGAGATGCCGGTGCTGGAGGAGGTTTACCGCCGCGCAGGCGTCGATATCTCCCCGGCGGTGCACGGCCGGTTCCAGGCCTATATCGACTCCAACCGGCGCGGCGCCAAGGGGTCGATCCCCTACGACCTGCGACGGCACTTCGGAGTCGCCCCCGACGAGCTGCGGTCCCGATTCGACTTCTACTTCGACCGGTTCGACGTCCGCCCGGAGGCGCAATGAGCACCGACGACGCCGAGCCGATCTGGCGCAGCCGGCCCGGGGCCGAGTCGATGGCCCCGGCTTCGGCCGAGTACGCCGAACAGGTGGCTCCGGGGATCTGGTGCTCCCCCGGCCTGACGAACTCCTATCTGCTGACGACCGCGGACGGCCGGATCATCGTCAACACCGGAATGGGCTTCGAGGCTGCGGTACACCGGGCCAACTTCGATGCCGTCGACACCGCGCCGGTGCGCTACATCGTCATCACCCAGGGCCACTACGACCACGTCGGCGGAATCGAGACCCTGCGCGACCCGGAGACCATGGTGGTTGCGCAGGCGAACTGGCGCGCTTGGCGCGACGACAACGAACGGCTGCTGAACTACCGGATCGCCCGCAGTGCGTTCGCCTTCAGCGGCCGGCTTGCCGATGGCATCGCGGCCATTCAGCGCCGGTTCGGCCCCAAACTGCCACCGCAGAGTTCCGCCACCGCCGACATCACCGTCGACGACACGCTGACCCTGAACCACGGCGGCCGAAGGTTAGAGCTGATCGCCACCCCGGGCGGAGAAACCACCGACTCGATGGTGGTCTGGCTGCCAGAGGAACGAATCTGTTTGTGCAGCAACACCTTCGGACCGATCTTCGGGCACATTCCCAATCTCGTCACCATGCGGGGTGACCGTTATCGCGATGCGCTGACCGTGATCGACACCATCGAGCGGGTCCGCGCGCTGCGCCCGGAGATGCTGCTGACCGGGCACTTCGACCCGGTCGTCGGGGCTCAGCGCATCGACGCCGAACTCAGTCGGCTCGCCGGGGCCGTCCGGTCGGTGCACGACCAGACCGTCGCCGGGATGAACGCGGGCAAGGACGTCCACACCCTGATGCGCGAGGTGAGACTTCCCGAGCAGCTGGAGGTCGGTCAGGGCTACGGCAGGGTGGCCTGGGATGTGCGGGCCATCTGGGAGAACTATTCCGGATGGTTCCACCACCGCTCCACCACCGAGCTCTACCCGGTCGGGCCGGAGTCGGTCGGCGCCGACCTCCTCGAGCTGGCCGGGACGGCGGCAGTGCTCGACCGGGCCCGGGCCCACCTCGGGTCGGGCCGGCCGCTGCAGGCCATCCATCTAGCCGAACTCGTCACCGGCGTCGACCCCACGCACGGCGAGGCCCGCGGGGTACTCGTCGCCGCCCACCGGCGCCTGCTGGCCGACAGTGTCAATTTCTGGGAGACCGCCTGGCTGACCAGACAGATCGAGAGGTACTCATGACCGCCCGTGCACGCTTCGATTTCACCGGCACCCGCGCGCTGATCACTGGCGCCACCAGTGGGATCGGCCACGCTGTTGCGACGATCTTCCGGGATGGCGGGGCCGACGTCATCGCCACCGGAACCAAACCGGATGCCACCGGATACGACGCCGATCTGTCCGGTATGGCCTACCGGCAGCTGGTGCTGACCGACCCGGAGTCCATCGCGGGGCTGGCCGCCGGCTTCACGTCCCCCGACCCCGCATTGGACGTGCTGGTCAACAACGCCGGGGCCAACTTCCCCGGCGGACTCGATGAGTCCCATCCAGACGGCTTCGACGCGTCGGTGGAGCTGAACCTGTTCGGCCCCTACCGGCTCACGGTGGCACTGCACCACGCGCTGAAAGCCTCCACCGCCCCCGGCGGCGCCGCCGTGGTCAACCTGGCATCGATGTCGGCATTGCGG
>JBFYOR010000111.1:0-2885 GCA_041303695.1 Mycobacterium sp.
TCGACAGGATCGCCGCACCCCGGATTCGGGCGTAGCCGTCGGCGGCGTAGGCCGCGTTGAGTTCGTTGGCGCACGCCACCCAGCCCAGAGCGTCGACCTGCTCGACGGCGTCGTCCACCGCGAACGCGTAGTCGCCGGGAACGCCGAAGACCTTGTCGATGCCGAGTGCGGCGAGCCGTTGCAGGGTGTACTCGGCGACGGTCGGTGAGGTCATGGGTGATCGGCTCCTGGCTGTCGGGATGGGGTAGTGCGGCGCGACTTGAGCCATTGTGGCGGCTCGGATGGGACGATTGCAGGATGTTCGCCGGGGTTCTCGCCGACGCGGTGCTGGTGGCGCACGGGCTGTTCCTGGTGTGGGCGGTGTTCGGGGTGATCGCGGTGTGGCGTTGGCCCTGGCTGGCGGTGCTGCACCTGCCGGCAGTGGCGTGGGGGCTGTGGATCGAGACCTCGGGCGGAGTGTGTCCGCTCACGCCACTGGAGAACTCGTTGCGGCACGCCGCGGGCGAGCAGGGGTACAGCGAGGGGTTCATCGAGCATTACCTCGGCGGGGTCATCTACCCGGCCGGGTTGACC
This sequence comes from Mycobacterium sp., assembly GCA_041303695.1. Lineage (GTDB taxonomy): Bacteria > Actinomycetota > Actinomycetes > Mycobacteriales > Mycobacteriaceae > Mycobacterium. Next base: position 574 of record JBFYOR010000111.1, read on the forward strand.
CGGGCGGCGCAGTGGATGGCCGCCGGGGTGCTCGCGCTGATCAATGTCGTGCCCTACGGGCTGCTGATCGTCCGGGCGGTGCGCTCGCGCCGGTCGGGGACGGCGCGGTGACCCAACCGGCCCTGCTGCTACTCCTGGGCAGCGTCCTGGCCGGCGTCGGGGGCGAGGTCTTCGTCCGCGGACTGGCCAGCCTTGCCGCGTGGTGGCGGGTGCCGCCCGGCATCGTCGGCGCAACCGTCGCGGCGTTCGCCACCTCGTCTCCGGAGATGTCGGTGGCGCTCAAATCCGCCGCCGCAGGGCGCCCGGAGATCGCCCTCGGCGACGTCCTGGGCAGCAATGTGGTCAACATCGGGCTGATCCTGGGCATCGCGCTGGTGTTCTCCGCGATCCTGGTGGACGGCGGCAGCGTGCTGCGCGAGTACCCGGCGGCCGCGGCGGCCCCGCTGGTGCTCGGCCTGCTGGCCATCGACGGAACGGTGGGTCCGATCGACGGGCTGGTCCTGCTGGTCATCTTCGCGGCGTGGTTCTCCCAGAGTGTGATCGCAGGCCGGCGGATCCGGGCCGCCACCGAGCATTCACCGCTGGGCCACTCCCGCACATCGGTGGTGGTCAGGCTGGTGATGGGTTTGGCCCTGCTGGTCGCCGCCGGGCGGGTGATCCTCGCCGGGGCCATCGGCGTCAGCGAAGCCCTGGGCTGGGACGCGTTCGTCGTCGGGGCGGTGCTCGTCGCGCTGGGCACCTCGGCACCCGAACTGGCCACCGTGCTCATCGCCCGACTGCGCGGCCACGACGAGGTGGCCGTCGGCACGCTGCTGGGCAGCAACATCTTCAATACCCTGCTCATCGTCGGCATCGCCGCGATCATCCACCCGATCAAGGTCGACAGCTTCGAGACCGATGTGGGAGTGCTGGCCAGTACCGCGCTGGTGCTGCTGATCATCCCGGTCGCGGGCCGGCTGGCGCGATGGCGCAGCCTGCCGTTGCTGGGCGCCTATGCGCTGGTCCTGGTGCTGCTGGCATCCTGAGCAAGCCGAGGTCAAGGCGCCCAACTTTGTGATATATCTCCTCAACAGCTCCTTAGGCCTAGGGGCGGGGACGGTGGGTGCAATGGGGTCGGGGTCGTTGAACGCGGATGACGTTTCCGGGCGGCACCGGCGGGACTCCGGTGGGCGCCACCGGCTCTCCGTCGGGGCGCTGCGGCTGGTCGGCGACGATGCGCACGGGTGGTCGCTTGCCCCGGTGAGCCGCCCCACCCACTACATCGGCCGGGTCGGCGCGCTGGCGGTGGCACTGGGAATCGGTGGGGCGATCGTGGCCTTGCCGGCGGTGGCCGTGGCCGAGCCCGACGCGGGCAGTGCGGGGACAGCCGAATCGGGCGATCCCGCGCCGGCGAAACCGGGTCATCGGACGGGCGCCCGGACGGGGCCGGCGGACCCTGGCCCGACTGATTCTCCCGGTAACAGCCGACCCGGTCGCCGCTCGGCACAGCTCAATCTCCCCGATAGCATCGACGATGCTGCGACCACACCGGGGCGCCGCGGCGCCGGCCAGCGATCCGCCGTTGTGGATACGCCCACCCGCGATGACGACCCGGACGTCGCGACCCGACCTCAATCGCCTGTCGGCGCCCCAACTGATGCGGTGCCGTCCACCGCCGAAGATGTTGCGCCGGTGCCGGTCTCGGCCAGTGAACCGGTCGCGGTAGGGGTGAATGTCGTTGAGGCGCCCGCGGCCGCGCAGATCGTCACCGTCGAGGTGCCGGTGGCGCAGGCCCCGGTGTTGACGGCTGCCACGCCGCGCGGGTCGGTCTCCGGAGTGGACGCCGGTCCGCTGGACTCCCTCGGCGACGGCAATCCCGTTGCGCCCATGGCAACACCGCTGGCTTGGGCGGCTCTCGCGGTGAGCCGCCGTGAACTGTCCGGGGGCACCCCGACGGTCGCCCCGGCGGCTTCCCAGACCACCGGGGCGCCGCAGGATCCTGCCGCCACCGTCGTCGTCGTGGCAGTTCCGACTGCGACGCCACCGGTGGCCGCCAACCCGCTCGCCGAGCTCATCCGGTTCTTCATCGGTGACGGCACCGCCGATAATCCGGACGCGGGAATCTTGTACGGCAACGGCTACAGCTACACCGGATACCAGGGCGCGTGCACCAGCGGGGCCTGCGACGGCGGCAACGGCGGCTTGATTGGCAACGGCGGCAACGGGTTCAACGGTGGCAACGGCGGCGCGGCGGGCTGGTTCGGCAACGGCGGCGACGGCGGGGCCGGGGTATCCGGGATCAATGGGGGCGCCGGCGGAAACGGTGGCCGGGG
>JBFYOR010000112.1:0-6615 GCA_041303695.1 Mycobacterium sp.
GTGTAGGGCGCCTGCGCGATGACGGCGGCGATCCGCGGGTCGGCGGCCGCCACGGTCAGCACGTGCCCGCCGCTGAACGACGATCCCCATAGCGCGATCCGGTCCGGGTCGATGCCCTCGGCGTGGCGGACCCACTGCACCGCGGCCCGGTAGTCGTCCTGCTGGCGGCCGATGTCGAGCAGCTGCCGGGGCTTGCCGGTCGAGGCCCCGAAATGCCGGTAGTCGAACAGCAGCACGGCGAACCCGGCGTCGGCGAACGCCTCGGCGTAGCCGGGCAGGGCGTCGTCGCGGGTGGCCGAGAAACCATGCGCCATCACCACACACGGCACCGGGCCGGCGACGCCCGCCGGGCGGTACAGATAGGCGGCGAGTTCTTCGCCGTGGGAGGGAATGCGGACATCGACACGCTCGCGGTCCATGGGTCTGAACCTAGTACCCTCGACCCATGACGACTGCGACCGACGAGCGACAGACCGTGGCCGGGCTGGCCGGGGAGCAGAACTGGCAGCGGCGGATCAGCGACGACGGCCGGGCCGACGTCTTCAACCGCGGCACGGTGCGGATCCGGGCGATCTGGCAGGGCGAGCACACGCTCAGCGGGGCGTCGCTGTTCCACGACGAGATGTACGAGTCCTACACCCGCGATGCGAACACGCTGCGCGCCTGGTTCAAGCGCTAAGCATCACGCGCTAGGAATCACGCGCTAGGAGCCAACCCCAGCACGGCGGCCAGTTCCCGCAACGCCGGGCGCGGATCCCAGGCCGGGTTGCCGTCGCCGAGGACCTGCACCAGCACGTGATCGGCACCCGCGTCGAGGTGGGCGGTGACGGTGGCCGCCGCCTGCTCGACCGAACCCATGCCGACGATGCCGCGGGCCAACCGCTCGGAGCCGCCCGGGATGAAGTCGCTCTCGTCGTAGCCCTGGCGCAGCCAGGAGTTGCGGTAGTTCGGCAGTCCCGAATAGATCTGCAGGTGCAGGTGCGCCCGGCGCAGCTGTTCGGCGTCATCGCCGCCGACGACGACCGCCTGCTCGGAGACCACCCACTTGTCCGGCCCCAGGATCTCCCGGGTGACCGCGGTCTGACCGGGGCTGACCAGGTACGGATGCGCCCCGTCGGCGTGGGTACCGGACAGCTCGATCATCTTGGGGCCCAACGCCGCCAGCAGTCGGGTCGGCCGGCCGGATCCCGGCTCGATCATCTCCGGCAATGCGGCCATCCGGTCCAGGTAGGCGCGCATGGTGGCCAACGGCTTGGCATAGGTGCCGCCCAGCATGTTCTCCACCAGCGGCCCATGGCTGACGCCCAACCCGAGCACGAAGCGGCCGGGATACAGCGCCGTCAGGGTGCGGGCGCCGCCCTCCATCGTCCCGGCGATCCGGGCGTGGATATTGGCGATGCCGGTGCCGACCACGAGCAGGTCGGTGGCCTCCAGGAAAGCGGCCGATTCCACCAGGCAGTCCTTGAGCCCCACCTCGGGCAGGAACAGCGAGCCGTAGCCGAGGGCCTCGATCTCGCTGGCCACCTCCTGGGCGGCCCGCATGGGCCAGGTGTCGCTGGCCCACCAGACGCCGATTCGGGACGGGAAGTCGATGCGCGCGCGGTCGGTAGCGATCATCCGACGATTCAATCACCCGGGCTTTGGCACACTGTCGGCATGGGCAACGACGTCAGCTTCGACCTGTCAACCGTGTTCCGGACCGTCGCCGAAACGGTGCCGGACCAAGAAGTCCTGGTCTGGCGGGACCGTCGGTTGACCTACGCGGGTATGGATGCCCGAATCGACGGCGTCGCGCACTATCTGGCGTCCTGCGGGCTGGGCTGCCACACCGAACGCGACGAGCTGGCCGGCCACCAGTCCGGGCAGGACCACCTCGGGCTCTACCTCCGCAACGGCAACGAGTACCTCGAGGCGATGGTGGCCGGCTACCGCGCCCGGGTTGCGCCGTTCAACGTCAACTATCGCTACGTCGAGGAGGAACTGCTTTACCTGCTCGCCGATGCCGATGCCCGCGCACTCGTGTACGCCGCGGAGTTCGCCCCGCACGTGCAGGCCATCCGCGGCCGGTTACCGAATCTGCAGATCCTGATCCAAGTCGCTGACGATTCAGGCAACGAGCTGCTGCCGGAAGCGGTGGACTACGAGTCCATTGTCGGCACACCGGTGCCCGCCGCGGGAATGCCCACGCCCAGCGGGGATGACCTGTACATCCTCTACACCGGCGGCACCACCGGCATGCCCAAGGGCGTGCTGTGGCGCCAGCACGACATCTTCATGTCGGCCATGGGCGGGCGGCCGTTCATGGCCGGCGGCGCAGTACTGAACACCTACGGGGATCTGGCCGAACAGGTTCGGACGCAGGCGGGTATCCGCTCGCTTCTGCTGATCCCGCCGCTGATGCACGGGGCCGCCCAGTGGGGTGTCTTCAACACCATCAGCACCGGCGGCAGGGTCGCGCTCCCCGACGATGTCGTGCGTTTCAACGCCGACGAGATCCTGCGACTTGCCGAGCGGGAACGGGTTCTCGGTATCCCGGTGGTGGGCGACGCGATGGCCCGGCCGCTGGTGGACCAGATCGAGAAGGGCGATTACGACCTGTCGGGGTTGATGGCCCTGACTAACGGCGGTGCGACGTTATCCCCGACGGTCCGTGACCGGCTGCTGGCTGCGCTGCCCAACCTGATGATCATGGATGCCGTCGGCGCCTCGGAGTCCGGCGCACAGATGACCACGGTTGCCACCAAGGGTGCCGAACTGAAAACCGCCACGTTCACTCCGTTGGCCGACACGACCGTCGTGGCTGCCGATTTCAGCCGGGCGCTGGAACCCGGCGAGGGCGAGGGCTGGCTGGCCCGGCGCGAGTTCGTTCCGCTGGGTTACCTGGGTGACGCCGAGAAGACCGCCCGCACCTTCCCCACCATCGACGGTGTGCGCTGGTCGATCCCCGGGGACAAGGCAACCCTTCTCGCCGACGGTCGCATCGAGTTGCTCGGCCGCGACTCGGTGACGATCAACTCCGGCGGGGAGAAGATCTTCGCTGAGGAGGTTGAGCGAGCCGTTGCCAGCCACCCCGCGATCTACGACGTGGTGGTGACGGGCCGGCCTTCGGAACGCTGGGGCAGCGAAGTGGTTGCGGTCGTGCAGTTCGCCGAGGGCAAGACTGCCACCGACGAGGAGTTGGCCGAGGCCTGCCGCGCCCATATCGCCGACTACAAGGTGCCGAAGGCCTTCGTGCGCAGCGACACGATCGTGCGCTCGCCGGCCGGGAAGGCCGACTACCGCTGGGCCAAAGCAGTCGCGACCGGCGGCTGACCCCTGACGGCCACTTCGAGTGTGTGCTCTATGCACCTAGTTCCAGGCTCAGACGTGCACAGGGCCCACACTCGGCGCAGGGGTTCGCGAGGAGAACGCATAATCCTCCAGCGGCGAAGTCCTACTGAAACGCCGTGAGGCCGCTATGGTCTCGGGCCGGTGGTAGACCGTCTGGCCCAGCGAGTTGACGAAGTAGGTACGCAACCCCGGGTTGCAGGCGGTCAGATACAGCCGGATGGCCTTGCCCTGGCGTTCCAGCTTCTCGTTGCGCTTCGCGAAGGCGACGGGTGTCACCTCGGCGACCTGCGAGCCGCGGCGGCGGGTCTCGGTGATGACCCGAACGGCGTGCGAGGCCACCGTCTCCAGATAGTCGAACCAGGCGAACCCGACGAATCCGAGTGGGCCGACCAGTTCCCACCGGTTCGGCATGCCCGGATAGGCGCTACCGGCATAGCTGGCCAGGCCGTGGGTGCGGTACTGCTCGGCGAGGTCGAGACCGTCGCGGCCGATGATGGTGCCCGGCCGGTAGGTCTCCGGGTCGGTCCACAATTCGTAGCCGGTGGCGGCGACGATCACGTCGGCGGGCCGCTCGACCCCGTCGGCGGTGCGCACACCGGTCGGGGTGATCCGTTCGATGCCTGTGGTCACCAGGTCGGTTTCCGGCCGGTTGAAGATCGGCAGGAACGCGCTGGAGATCACCGGGCGCTTGGCCAGGATGCCGTAGCGCGGCAGCAGCTTGCGACGGGTTTCGCCGTCCCGCACCGTGATCCGCAGCAGGCCGCGATACAGCGCGCGGCAGTAGGCGTCGTACAGCGGTATCAGGCGCACCAGCACGCGGTCGGGCAGTCGCCACCAGAAGTGCACCAGTGGCCCGACCAGCAGCAGGTCCATCAGCCAGCGTCCGGCCCAGTCGATACCCGCCAGCACGCCGGGCAGTTTCAGCAGCCGGCGTAGCCGCGGGGTGATGTCGAAGTCGATCTTGGGCAGCACCCAGGCGGGGGTGCGCTGATAGACGTCGAGGTGCCCGGCGACCGGTGCCAGCGCACCGGCGATCTGCACGCCACTGGAACCGGTGCCGATGACGGCCACCCGCTTACCGCGGACGTCGTAGCCGTCGTCCCAGTCGGTGGGCCGCATCACCCGGCCGGCGAAGTCGTCGATACCGGCGATCGGGATGTCCGGCTTGGCGTTTACGTAGCCGCCCACCGCGCTGATCACGAACCGTGCGGTGACCGTGCGGCCGTCGGCGATCTGCAGCTGCCACACCCCGCGGATGTCGTCCCACACCTGACGGGTCACCTCCGCGCGGGTCTGCAGGTGCCGGTAGACGCCGACGTCGGCCGCGACCTCGCACAGATAGCGCTGGATCTCCGGGCCGGGTGCGAACAGCCTGGACCAGCTCGGGTCGCGGGCGAACGGGAACTGGTACCACAGCGACGGGATATCGACCGCCAGCCCCGGGTAGTGGTTGTCCCGCCAGGTCCCGCCGACCTCGTCGGCGCGTTCGAGGATGACGAAGTCGTCGATACCGGCGCGCTGCAGCAGATGGGCCGCGGTGATTCCACCCGGGCCCGCACCGATGATCGCGACGTCATGGAGGTGTCCGGTGCCGTTCTGGCTCACCCACCCACCGTACGGCGCGAGACTTCTCTACGAGGTGGACCCGCGCTGATCGCTTAGGATCGGCGGCTGTGCAGACCCCGTGGGGTGAGGACGTCAGCGCCGGGCAGTACGCCGGCCATCCCGGCCTGCTGTACGCCCGGCGGCCCCGGACCTTCGCCGAGTTGCTGTTCGGCGTGCAGCGCTGGGCGCCGCGGACCTTCCTGGTGCAGGGCCAGCGGCGGATCAGCTTCGCCGATTTCTTCGCCGCGGTGGATGCTGCGCGGAACCGGCTGCAGCCCTTGGGAATCCAGCGTGGCGATCGGGTGGTGCTGCTGGCCTACAACAGCCCGCACTGGGTGGTCGCACTCTGGGCGATCTGGTCAGTCGGTGCGGTGCCGGTACTGGGCAACCGGTGGTGGAGCAGCCAGGAGGCCGCCCACTCCATCGCCCTGGTGGGCCCGCGTGCGGTGATCACCGACACGCCGGATCTGGTGGCGGCAGACGGAGTCGCTGTTGTCGACATCGCCGACCTGATAACCGACCTGCGGGACTGCGCTGCAACGGTGTCCGGTGCTCCCCCGACGATTCCCGGGCCGGACCACGAGGACGACCCGGCCGTCATCCTGTTCACCTCCGGCAGTTCGGGAATGCCCAAGGCCGTCGAACTGTCGTTCCGCGCGGTGGTCGCCAACCAGCACAACGTGCTGGCCAGGTCCCGGCAGTTGCCCCATCTGCTGGACCCCGACGCCGCGCAACCGGTGAACCTGATCTGCACCCCACTGTTCCACGTCGGGGCCTTCGCCACCCTGCTCACCCAGACCATCACCGGCGGGCGCATCGTGTTCAACGTCGGCCGGTTCGACCCGGCGCAGGTGCTGGACCTTATCGAATCCGAAGGGGTGCAACGCTGGGGGGCGGTTCCCACCATGGCGATCCGACTCCTCGAGCACCCTGACTTCGAGGCCCGCGACCTGTCCACCCTGCGGTCATTCCCGCTCGGCGGGGCGCCGGTGGCCCCGGTTTTGGTGGCACGGTTGGCCCGCGCACTGCCGCACCTCGCGCGGCGCGGGTTGGCCAACATGTGGGGTATGACCGAGGGCGGTGGCTTCCTGTCCCTGGCCGCCGGTGCGGACCTGGCGAACCACCCGGGAACCGTCGGCCGGCCCTTCCCCACCGTCGAGATCGCCATCGCCGAACCGGCCGATGCCGGTGTGGGCGAGGTCCTGGTCCGCTCCCCCACTGTCATGCTCGGCTACCTCGGAATCGACTCCGGCCCAGTCGATTCCGACGGCTGGCTGCACTCCGGGGACCTTGGACACCTGAGCGCCGACGGCTATCTGTTCATCGACGGCCGAACCAAGGACATGGTGATCCGGGGCGGAGAGAACATCGCCTGCCCCCACGTCGAGGCAGCCCTGCTGCGGCATCCCGACGTCGTGGAGGTCGCCGCGCTCGGGCTGGCCCATCCGGACCTGGGCGAGGAACTGGCCGCCGTGGTCGTGCACCGGGCCGGCCGCCCGCCCACCGAGGAGGACCTGACCCGGCATATGCAGGCCGAGGTGGCCTACTTCGCCATCCCCACCCGGTGGGTGATCCGGGCTCAGCCATTGCCGACCCTGGCCGGGGAGAAGGTCGACAAGAAGAACCTCGCCACGGAGTTCCAGGCGTGAGCGCCCGGAGCATCGGCTGAGCGGTCAGCGC
>JBFYOR010000113.1:0-14067 GCA_041303695.1 Mycobacterium sp.
GCTGTCCACCGCGGCCCAACCGGTGGGCATGTTCGAGGACACCGAGTTCCCCAGCGCCACCTACGTTGTACCGCCCGGCAGCCAGATCCTGTTGTACAGCGACGGCGCTTACGAGCTGCCGATGTCCGAAGGCAGGCACTGGTCGCTGGCCGACTTCATCGACCTGTGTACCGAGTTGGCGGCGGATCCGGGCTGGTCACTCGATGCGCTCACCGGCAGGCTACGAGCCCTGACCGTCGGCGGACTGTTCGAGGACGACTGCTCACTGGTACTCATCGACCTGCCGTGAATGCAGAAACGCCCACCGCGAACGGTGGGCGTTCCCCAGAGCTCAGGCCTACTTGGCCCTTTCGAGGACCTCGACCAGTCGCCAGCGCTTGGTGGCTGACAGTGGCCGGGTCTCCATCAGGGAGACGCGGTCGCCGATACCGGCGGCGCCGTCCTCATCGTGGGCCTTGACCTTCTTGGTGGTCCGGATGATCTTGCCGTACTTCGGATGCTGAACGCGCGACTCGAGTTCGACGACGATGGTCTTCTCCATCTTGTCGCTCACCACGTAGCCGATCGCGGTCTTGCGCCGACCACGGGGCTTCTCGGTGGCCGCGGTGTGCACGTCACCCTTGGTCCCGGTCTTGGTCTCTGCCATTACGACTCCTCACCGGCCGGCCCGGAGGCCAGGCCCAACTCACGTTCGCGCAGCACCGTGTAGGTGCGCGCAATCTCACGACGAACGATGCGCAGCCGATGGTTGTTGGTCAGCTGCCCGGTCGCCATCTGGAAGCGCAGATTGAACAGCTCTTCCTTGGACTCACGCAGCTTGGTGATCAACTCATCATCGGTCAGTTCACGCAGTTCGCCGGTGCTCACGCCCACTGCCATCAGAACTGCTCCTCTCGGGTCACGATGCGTGCCTTGATCGGCAACTTGTGGATCGCGCGGGTCAGAGCGTCACGCGCGATCTTCTCGTCCGGGTAGCTCAGTTCGAAGAGCACCCGGCCGGGCTTGACGTTGGCGACCCACCATTCCGGCGAGCCCTTGCCCGATCCCATGCGGGTTTCGGCCGGCTTCTTGGTCAGCGGACGGTCCGGGAAGATGTTGATCCACACCTTGCCGCCACGCTTGATGTGGCGGTTGATCGCGATACGCGCGGACTCGATCTGCCGGTTGGTGATGTAGGCGTGCTCCAGAGCCTGGATGCCGTAGTCACCGAATGTCACGCTGGTGCCGCCGCTCGCCATCCCCCGTTGCTTGGGATGGTGCTGCTTGCGGTGCTTGACCTTGCGGGGAATCAACATGGTTTCTTAACTCCCTGAATCCGGGGTGACGTCCGGGGTGACGTCCGGATTAACGTTGCCGGCATCGGGCGCCTCGGCCGTCGCGGGAGCGACGGTCTCCTCGGTCGCGGCACGGCCGGCCTCGGTGCTCGTGGCGGTGGTTCCCGACGCGCCGCTGCGGCGCGGGCGGGTGCCCGACGTCGGACGGTCGCGACGGGGACGATCCCCGGCCGGTGCCGAGGCGGTCAGCTCGCGCTTGCCGCCGACGACGTCACCCTTGTAGATCCAGACCTTCACGCCGATCCGGCCGAAGGTGGTCTTGGCCTCGTAGAGCCCGTAGTCGATATCGGCGCGCAGCGTATGCAGCGGCACCCGGCCCTCTCGGTAGAACTCCGAGCGGCTCATCTCCGCACCGCCGAGGCGACCGGAGCACTGGACCCGGATGCCCTTGACGTTGGGCTGGCGCATGGCCGACTGGATCGCCTTGCGCATCGCGCGGCGAAACGCCACCCGGTTGCTCAGCTGCTCGGCGACGCCCTGAGCCACCAGCTGTGCCACCGACTCGGGGTTCTTCACCTCGAGGATGTTCAGCTGCACCTGCTTCTTGGTGAGCTTCTCCAGGTCGGTGCGGATGCGGTCGGCCTCGGTGCCGCGGCGGCCGATCACGATGCCCGGACGGGCGGTGTGGATGTCCACCCGGACCCGGTCGCGGGTGCGCTCGATCTCGACGTCGGCGATGCCGGCGCGTTCCAGACCCGAGGCCAGCAGACGCCGGATCGCCACGTCTTCCTTGACGTAGTCGGCGTACTGCTTGTCGGCGTACCACCGGGACTTCCAGTCGGTGGTGATACCGAGCCGGAAGCCGTGGGGGTTGATTTTCTGGCCCACTACTGCGAGCCTCCCTTCGCTTCTTCGGAAGCTTTAGCAGTCTTGGTGGATGCCTTCTTGGCGGTCGCCGGTTTCGCGGCCCCGGCGGCCTTGCTGCCCTGGGCACGGCGGGTCCGGGACGACTGCCCGACCCGCTCGTTACGCGGCGGGCGACTCTCCACGATCACGGTGATGTGGCTGGAGCGCTTGCGGATCCGGAATGCGCGGCCCTGCGCGCGGGGGCGGATGCGCTTGGCGGTCGGGCCCTCATCGGCGTAGACGGTGGCGACCACCAGGGTGCGCGGATCCAGACCGTTGTTGTTCTGGGCGTTGGCCGCCGCGCTGGCGATCACCTTGGCGACCGGTTCGCTGGCTTGCTGCGGCGCCCAGCGCAGGATGTCGAGGGCTTCCTCGACCGACTTGCCGCGGACCAGGTTGATCACCCGGCGCGCTTTGCTCGCCGAAATCCCCACATACTTCGCCACCGCGGAGGCGGACGGGTATTCAGTCGTCGTTGTCGCCATTATCGCCGCTTCGCTTTCCGGTCGTCCTTGATGTGACCCTTGAACGTCCGCGTCGGGGCGAACTCGCCCAGCTTGTGGCCGACCATGGCCTCGGTGACGAACACCGGCACATGCTTGCGACCGTCGTGGACGGCGAAGGTGTGACCGATGAAGTCCGGGATGATGGTCGAACGACGCGACCAGGTCTTGATGACCTGCTTGGTGTTCTTCTCGTTCTGGACGTCGACCTTCTTGAGTAGATGGTCGTCGACGAACGGCCCCTTCTTCAGGCTGCGTGGCATCGCTGGCTGCTCCTAGCGCTTATTCTTGCCGGTGCGCCGGCGTCGGACGATGAGCTTGTCGCTCGGCTTGTTGGGCTTGCGGGTGCGGCCCTCGGGCTTGCCCCACGGGCTGACCGGGTGGCGGCCGCCGGAGGTCTTGCCCTCACCACCGCCGTGCGGGTGGTCGACCGGGTTCATCACGACACCACGGACGGTCGGGCGCTTGCCCTTCCACCGCATCCGGCCGGCCTTGCCCCAGTTGATGTTCGCCTGTTCGGCGTTGCCCACCTCGCCGACGGTGGCGCGGCAGCGCACGTCGACGCGGCGGATCTCACCCGACGGCATACGCAGCGAGGCGTAGGCGCCCTCTTTACCGAGCAGCTGGATGCTGGAACCGGCCGAGCGGGCCATCTTGGCCCCGCCGCCGGGTCGCATCTCCACGGCGTGCACCAGGGTGCCGGCCGGGATGTTGCGCAACGGCAGGTTGTTACCGGGCTTGATGTCGGCGTTGGGCCCGCACTCGATGACGTCGCCCTGCTTGAGACCCTGCGGCGCGATGATGTAGCGCTTCTCGCCGTCCAGGTAGTGCAGCAGCGCGATATTGGCGGTGCGGTTGGGGTCGTACTCGATATGCGCGACCTTGGCGTTGACGCCGTCCTTGTCGTGGCGACGGAAGTCGATCACCCGGTAGGCGCGCTTGTGGCCGCCGCCCTTGTGCCGGGTGGTGATCCGGCCGTGCGCGTTACGTCCACCGGTGCTGTGCAGCGGGCGGATCAGCGACTTCTCCGGGGTCGACCGGGTGATCTCAGCGAAGTCGGAGACGCTGGCACCGCGGCGACCGGGGGTCGTCGGCTTGTACTTGCGGATTCCCATGATTGGTGTCCTGGTTCTTTCTGCAGTCGCGCTGCCGGGCTAGGCCGGCGCTCCGAAGATGTCGATCGGCTTGCTGCCGGCGGCCAGGGTCACGATGGCGCGTTTGGTGTCCTTGCGCTTGCCGTAGCCGGTCCGGGTGCGCTTGCGCTTGCCCTGGCGGTTGGCGGTGTTCACCGAGTCCACCTTGACCTTGAAGATCTTCTCGATCGCGATCTTGATCTGGGTCTTGTTCGAGTCCGGGTGGACGATGAACGTGTAGACGTTGCCCTCGATCAGTCCGTAGGACTTCTCCGAGATCACCGGCGCGAGAATGATGTCGCGCGGGTCGGTCACAGTAACCATCAGGCCGACACCTCCTGCTTAGCCTTCGAATCAGACGCCGCGTGCTCGATGTAGGCGTTCAGAGCCTCGACGCTGAACACCACGTCATCAGCCTTGAGCACGTCGTAGGTGTTCAGCTGGTCCGGCGAGATCACATGCACGCCAGGCAGATTGCGAACGCTGCGGGCGCCCACCTCGTCGCTGCGGCCGACGACCACCAGCACCTTCCTGTTGTTCCCGGGCGTCTTGTCGGTCAACGAACCCAGGAACGTCTTGGCACTCTTGGTCGACGGAACCTGACCGGCGACCAGTTCGGTCACCGCGTGGATCCGCTCGTTGCGGGCCCGGTCGCTCAGGGCACCACGCAGCGCGGCCGCGATCATCTTCTTCGGGGTCCGCTGGCTGTAGTCGCGCGGCTGCGGGCCGTGCACGACACCGCCACCCTTGAACTGCGGTGCACGCGTCGAGCCCTGACGGGCCCGGCCGGTGCCTTTCTGCCGGTACGGCTTACGGCCACCACCGGAGACCATGGCGCGGGTCTTGGTCGCGTGGGTGCCCTGGCGGGCGGCGGCCAGTTGGGCCGTCACCACCTGGTGCATCAGCGGGATGTTGGCCTCGACGTCGAACAGCTCGGCGGGCAGCTCCACGCTGCCGCTCGTCTTGCCGTCAGGGCTGTGGACGTCGATCTTCAGATTGCCGGAAGCCATTACTTCTCACCTCGTTTGACCGCGGTGCGGACCACGACGAGTCCGCCGGTGCGACCGGGGATCGCACCCTTGATCAACAACACACCGTTCTCGGCGTCGACCTTGTGCACCACCAGGTTCTGCGTGGTGACCCGGTCGTGGCCCATCCGGCCGGACATGCGGGTGCCCTTGAACACCCGGCCCGGCGTCGAGCAGCCGCCGATGGAACCCGGCCGGCGGTGCACGGCCTGAGCGCCGTGCGCGGCTCCCTGGCCCTTGAAACCGTGCCGCTTCATGGTGCCGGCGAAGCCCTTGCCCTTGGAGGTTCCGGTGACGTCGACGTAGTTGCCGGCCTCGAAGATCTCCGCGGTCAGCTCTTGTCCGACCTCGTAGCCGGCGGCCGCGGTCTCGTCATCGAGCCGCAGCTCGGCAAGGTGCCGACGCGGGTTGACCCCGGCGGCGGCGAACTGACCGGTGACCGGCTTGTTGACCTTGCGCGGGCTGATCTCGCCGTAGGCGAGTTGCACGGCGCTGTAGCCGTCGCGCTCCGGGGTGCGGATGCGGGTGACGACGTTCGGTCCGGCCTTGACGACCGTGACCGGGACGACGCGGTTGTTCTCGTCGAAGACCTGGGTCATACCGAGCTTGGTGCCCAGGATTCCGCGCCGCTGTTTCTTTTCGGGTGCCATTGTCCGACCCCTACTGGATGTTCACGTCGACGCTGGCCGGCAGGTCGATGCGCATCAGCGCGTCGACCGTCTTGGGCGTCGGGTCGAGGATGTCGATAAGGCGCTTGTGGGTACGCATCTCGAAGTGCTCCCGCGAGTCCTTGTACTTGTGCGGCGACCGGATGACGCAGTAGATGTTCTTCTCCGTCGGCAGCGGCACAGGTCCGACCACGCTCGCGCCGGTACGGGTAACCGTCTCCACGATCTTGCGCGCCGAGGCATCAATGGCCTCGTGGTCGTAGGCCTTGAGCCTGATGCGGATCTTTTGTCCCGCCACGCTTCTCCTACCTCACTCCTGCTGATACTGCGCCGGCACACGAATGTGCAGGCGCTGGCTGTCGCCGCCGCTGTTTACCTGTCCTGGTCCACCGGACCCCCGCGCTCGGGTGAAATACCCGCGCACAGCCTCGAAAACGCGAAACATGTCTCGCTTGCGAGGTGGGGACCGGACGCGCCGGTATGGCGCTGGTCGGATGTCCTGGGCCGCACGATCCCGCAAGGGCACGCACCCGGCTCAAGACAACCCGATCAGTATGCCTGACGACCGCGGCCTGAGCCAAATCCCGCCGGTGCCGGCCGATCCTCCACCCGGGCCGCAGTCGGCGCCGGTGCCGCCGGTCTATTTATTGGAGTCAGTACACGAGTCAGTACACTCTGGCATTGGCGAGACCATCGCAGCAACCGCGCTGGCGAACGTCCGCCCGCGAAAGGCATCCCCGAGACCGTGATCAACCAACTCGACGAGGCCGCGTCAGCGAACTCGCCTGCAGGTGAGTCCGCGGATCCGACCGCCGGGGCGTGGGCCGATCACTCCACCCTGTTCCCCGGCGGCACCTCCGACGCGCAGGTTCGGCGCCCTGATCGGTCCTCGGCTTTTCTCGTCTCGGCCGCCGTCGCCGTCCTCTACGCCGCCCTAGGCCTCATCACCCTGCACCTGGGCCAGATGACCGGGCTCGCCTCACCGGCCTGGCCCGCCGCCGGCGTCGCCTTCGCCGCCGCGCTGCGGTGGGGATGGCGCGCTCTACCGGGAGTCTTCATCGGCTCGGTCGCCGTCAACGTCTACTGGCTGACCCGGGTGGGCGAGCCTGGTTGGCAGAGCTGGTTCACTGCCGCCGCGATCGGCGTCGGCGCAGTTCTCGGCGCGGCCGCGGGCGCGGCCCTCGTCCATCGCTTCGTCGGCCCGGTGCGGCGTCTCGACACCCCGCGAGCGGTGATGCTCACCCTCGCCCTCGGCGGCCTTGTGGCCAGCACCATCGCGCCCACCATCGGCGTCGCCGCCCAGCTCACCACGGGATTACTCGGCACCAGCGAGGCGGCATTCGGCTGGCTGACCTGGTGGGTCGGCGATGCCATCGGGGTCATCGTCGTCGCGCCCCTGGTGCTCATGCTGCTGCCCTCACAGGCCGGATTCTGGTCGGGGCGGCGCTGGAAGATCGCCGTCCCGTCACTGGTGATCTTCGCCATCCTGATGGCTGCCATCATGCAGAACCTCGCTCAGGAGCGAACCCGGATCGATAGTGCCGTGGAGCAGTTGGGCACCCAGGCCGCGACGGACCTCGCCGGCAACATCGCACTCCACCAGGAAGTCCTCGAAGGTCTGCGCGGCCTGGTGAATGCCTCCGACACCATCACCGCGGCGCAGTTCGACGCCTACACCACCAGCGTCATCACTCGCTTCCCCAATCTGGCGGCCCTGTCCTGGAACCCCGTGGTGACCGAGGCAGGACTGTCCGCTTTCGAGGCACGTCAACGCACGCAACCGGGCCTCGGGGACTTCACCGTCACCGAACGCGATGCCGCCGGAAACCTACGACCCGTCTCACCCCGTCCCGAGTACGTCGTGGTGGCCTATATCGAGCCGATCGCGGACAATCGCAGCGCCCGCGGCTTCGACATCTTCTCCAACCCGACACGGGCCGTCGCTATCGAAACAGCCCGCGACACCGGCCAGCCCACCGCAACCGGGCCCATCGATCTGGTCCAGGAGTCCGGCACGCAGAAGGGAATGCTGGCCCTGCTACCGGTCTACGAGGGCGGTTCGGATCCGGGCAGCGAGTCAGCCCGGCGCGCCGCACTGCGCGGCTTCGCCGTGGGCGTCTACCGCCTCGGCGACCTGCTCACCGAGACGTTCCGGGGCACGGCCTGGGACAGCGTCGACGTGACGCTCGTCGATGTCAGCGATCGTGCCGATCCCATCGTCATTGCCGATCTCCCCGCGCGTGACTCCGCCGCGCCCGATCAGGTCAGTGCCGCACCAACGGCGACCACATCGCCGCTCGATGTGTACGGGCGCACCTGGGAACTCACGGTGCATCCCACCAGCGCCGCATTCGTCGACAATCGCAGCGGTGTCATGGCGATCCTGCTGCTGGCCGCCCTGGCGGTGACACTGCTGCTCGAGGCGTTCCTACTCGTGCTGTCCGGTATGGAGTCGCTGGCTCGCCGGCTGATGTCCGAACTCGGCGGCGCCGCCCGATACGTCACCTCGATCCTGCCCCGAGACCTCGACGCACCGATACCCGTCACCTCCCGCTACATACCCTCCGACGAACTCGGCGGCGACAGCTTCGACCACCGCTGGATCGACGACGACCACCTCGTCTCCTACCTCGTCGACGTGTCCGGCCACGGCATCGCCCCCGCCATGTTCTCGGTCTCGGTGCACAACCTGTTGCGCTCGGGAACCCTCGACCACGACACGCTGCAGGATCCCGGCCGGGTGCTGACCGAACTCAACCGGCTCTTCCCGATGGACCGGCAAGGCGGCAACTTCTTCACCATCTGGTACGGCGTGTATCAGCCCTCCACCCGCACCCTGCGCTATGCCCGGGCCGGACACCCCCCGGCGCTCGTCCTGACCACCGACGGCTCCGGCCCGGTGCTGCTGGAATCGGGATCAGTCCCGATCGGAGTCCTGGCGGACATCACCTACGAAACCCACGACTACCACCTGCCTCCGAACGCCGACCTGCTGATCTACAGCGACGGGGCCTACGAACTGGCCCTGCCCGGCGGCGGGCACTGGGCACTCGAGGAATTCATCGACCTGTGCGCCGACACCGCCCGCTCGCCGGACTGGACCCTCGACGACCTCGTCCGCCAACTCCGGAACCGGTCTGAAACCGGACACTTCGACGACGACTGCACGTTGGTCCGGGTCGCCGCTCACTGAGGCCGGATGAGAGACGGCATTACCGGGAATCCGCGATCTGGATCCGGTGTCAGCGCATAGCGTGCGGACATGTACCGAGTCATCCAGTGGGCCACCGGCGGCGTCGGCCGGGCCGCGATCCAGGGCGTCATCCGCCATCCCGAGCTTGAACTCGTCGGATGCTGGGTGCACAGCGACGATAAGAACGGCCGCGACGCGGGCGAGTTGGCCGGCGAGCAGTCCATCGGGGTGGCCGCCACCACCGACGTCGACGAGTTGCTGGCCACCGACGCCGACTGCGTCATGTACTCGCCGCTGCTGCCCGACGACGCCGTCGTCGCCGCCATCCTGCGCTCCGGCAAGAATGTGGTGACCCCGGTGGGTTGGGTGTATCCGGACCGGCGCAAGCCCGCCGTGGCGGCCATCGAGGCGGCCGCATTGGAGGGCGGCGTCACCCTGCACGGCTCGGGCATTCACCCCGGTGGCATCACCGAACGGTTCCCGTTGATGGTGTCGTCGCTGTCCAGCGCCATCACCGGAGTCCGGGCCGAGGAGTTCTCCGACCTGCGGACCTACAACTCTCCCCTGGTGGTGCGCGAGGTGATGGGTTTCGGTTTGACCCCGGAGCAGGCGATCAACGGGCCGATCGCCGCCCTGCTGGAGGCCGGGTTCAAAGCCTCGGTCCGGATGGTGGCCGACGAACTCGGCTTCGACGCCGAGCCCCGGATCCGCTCCAGCCAGGAAGTCGCGGTCGCGGTGACGGGCAGCGACGAGTTGATCGTGCCGATGGAGCCCGGCACGGTCGCGGCGCGACGGTTCCGCTGGCAGGCGCTGGTCGACGGCGAGCCGGTGGTCACCGCCGCGGTGAACTGGCTGATGTGCGAGGTGGAACTGGATCCGCCGTGGACGCTGGGACCCGACGGCGAGCGCTTCGAGGTGGAGATCACCGGCGACCCGGATGTGTCGCTGACCTTCAAGGGACTGCAGCCGGAGTCGGTGGCGCAGGGACTGATCCGCAATCCGGGCGTGGTGGCCACCGCCAACCACTGCGTGAGCGCGATCCCGTATGTGTGCCGGGCCGAGCCGGGGATCAAGACCTACCTGGACCTTCCCCTGATCGCCGGGCGGGCCGCACCGACGCTGGTCGCCGGACGGCCACGGCAGTAATCGTCCTTCAGACCGGCCCCGAAACCGCCGGGGGGTCGATTTTCCCCGGTATCCTGAAAATCGCAATGGGGCAAAGGTTCCCGGGTTTTAGCCAGCAAATGCGTCGTTGTGTGACTGTTTCGCGTTTGCCGAAGTCCAAGAGCGTCCAATAGTGCCTGCGGGCCGGTCGGGTGGGTGATCAGTTGATCGAGGAACTGGACGCAGCCCTGCGTCGGTTGCTTGACGGCTGTGCGGCCGACGCCGCGGTGGTCTGGGCCGCCCGGCCGAACGAACCCGAAGGCTCGGTGGTTCGGGCCTGCCCCGCCGGGGTGCTCCCCCCCGATGTGCGGTGGCCCTCCAACGGTCAGGATCCGGCCGCCGTTCCCGCAGCGCTGAGCGCCCGGCTGCCGTCCGAGCCGACAGCCGCCCGGACACTCGCTCTGTCGGACACCCTTCGGCTGCTGGTGGCTTGGTGCGCCTCGCCGCCCCCGGCCGGATGCCCGGACGAACGCCTGGTGGGAGAGATCGGCTGGCTGGCCCAGTTGGTGGCGGACAAACATTCCGAACACGATGAGATGAGCCGGCAAGCCGTCCTGCTCGACGGGTTGGACGTCGGACTGGTGTCGGTCGACAACGCCTACGACTTCGCCTATGTCAACGACACGGCGGCGAGGCTGTTGGCGATCCCGCCCGGAAGCACCACCGCGACCGAGTTCAGCGCTGCGCTCGGCACACTGGCCGCGCGTGCGGTCAATACCGTGGAGGTTCACTCGGACATCCGCGGGCTGCAGACCGACCCGGCGGCGGAACTGAAGACCACCTGGGAGTTCCCGGACTCACCGACCCATATCGGGGTTTCGTCCAAACCCGCCCCCTATCCGTGGTTCGAGGGACGGATCTGGGCGTTCTACGACAACTCGATGCTGGCCGACGCCATGGAGGCCGCGAACCGGGCCAACGCCCTGATCCGCACCAGCGCCGACGCCATCCTGGACCCGCAGGTGCTCGTCGAGGCGATCCGCGCAGGCGGCCGGGTCGTCGATTTGGTCTACCGCGATGTCAACCGGGCCACCTGCGAGTACCTGGGCATGGGCCGGGAGCAGCTGATCGGTCACAGCCTGCTGGAGACACTGCCCAACCTCGATGGGTCGGGATTGCGGGCGACCTACATCCGCTGCGCCGAGACCGGCGAACCCGTAGTCCTCGACGGTTTCCCTTATCAGAACGAGTTACTGGACGATCTGCGCTACTACGACATCCGGGCGGCCCAGGTCAGCCCGGACTTCATGAGCCTGACCTGGCGCGACGTCACCGAGCGCTCCGAGTTGACCCGGCGGATCGCGACCTCCGAACAGCGTTTCCGGCTGCTGGCCGAGAATATGGCCGATGTCGTGGTGCGCCTGCGGCGCGGCAGGATCAGCTGGATCTCGAACTCCGTCGAGGGTGCGCTGGGAGCGCCCGCGAGCTATTGGATCGGCCAGCGGTTGTCCGACTTCGTGCTGCCGGAGGAACGCGCCGAGTACGCGCGCCGGGCTGCAGAAGTCGGCCGCGGCGAGGCGAGTATCGGCCGGGCCCGGCTCCTCGGTGCCAATGGCCTGCCGCGCTGGATTCACCTGCACGTCAAACCGTTCCTCGAGGCCGACGGCACCCCCAACGGGGCCGTCGCGTCGTTCCGAGTGATCGACGATGAGGTTGCGGCCGAACATCGGGCCAGCGAGCAGATCGCCCAGCGGGACGCCCAGAACCGCAGCCTGACCCGGCGGTTACAGGCCAAGACCGACCACCTGATGTCGGAAATGCGAAGCGCCGCACGCTATGTGGCCTCGATCCTGCCGGGTGATCTGGACGGGCGGGTGCGGGTGACCTCGTGCTACGTGCCCTCCCAGGAACTGGCCGGCGACAGCTACGACTACCGCTGGATCGATGACGACCATCTGATCGTCTACCTCGTCGACGTCTCCGGCCACGGCGTCGAGCCGGCGATGGTGTCGGTGTCGGTGCACAACACGCTGCGTTCCGGCACGCTCGATCACGACACCCTGCTGAGCCCCGATCGGACGCTCAGCGAACTCAACCGGCTGTTCCAGATGGACGACCACGGCGGCAACTACTTCACCATCTGGTACGGCGTCTACCAGGCCTCCACCCGCACCCTGCGCTACGCCGGCGCCGGCCATCCGCCGGCCCTGGTGCTGGCCCCCGACGGTTCAGCCCTCACCCGGCTCGCCTCGGACGCCATCCCGGTGGGCATCCAGGCCGAGGCCGACTTCCTGACCCGCCGTTATGCGGTACCGCCCGGCGCGGACATCCTGATCTACAGCGACGGGGCGTTCGAAATCACGCTGGCCGAAGGCCGGCAGGGATCGCTCGCAGAGTTCGCCGACCTGCACGCCCGAACGGCCGGCACTCCGGAGTGGACACTCGACGCGCTGCTCGACGGGCTCAAGGACCGATCCGAGTCGGGCCTCTTCGACGACGACTGCACGCTGGTCCGACTCAACTTCCCCTAGCCCAGCGACGCCCAGAACCCACAGCGGTGCCGTTCGGCGAAGTCCGCCGTGATCGTCGGCTCGCCGGTCTCCAGGGAAATCCGTTGCGGCCGTTCGGGATCCAGCGCAGGCCAGTCAGGCTGACCGGCGACGTCCGGAACTCCGGTCGTCACGAACCGGCTCCAGTAGGCGATCATCTGATCCGACAGCACCCGCTGTGCCGGATCCAGCGGCGGGGCGCCGCCCATGTCGAACAGGTAGCGCAACTCCAACGCGTGACCGGCGCCGACCGCGAACGGCGCCTTGCGGATCGGTTCGGGCACCGGGGCGCTGCGATCGTTGAACTCGTAGGCGTACACCGGCCCGCGGCGGGCCAGATCGGTGGCCATGGTGTCGATCGGGCAGGAGAACACCCCGTCGCCGACGGCGGTGGCATAGGCCAGCCCGACGCTGCCGTTGTAACTGCTCAGCGGGTAGCGGGCGGCTACCGCCGGCGCCTGGGTTCCAAAGGTGTCGGCCAGCAGCGTGCGGTAAGCGGCGATCGTCCCGGTACGCAGGTAGCTCAGCGCCACGAACAAGGTGAACTCGTCGGCGTTGCTGCCGATCATTACCGGGACCCGTGCGATGGCGCCGGCGGCGGCCCGCACCGGCGGGGCGGCCGGCAGCCGCTGGGTTCCGGTAACCGGGCCGGTGAGGATATTGGCCCCGATGCGGTGATACGGCGGCCCGCCGCGCAGCCGGTCGGCGGGCAGGTCGAGCAGGCACCGGGCCGCCGTCGCCGGGTCGGCGCATCCGATGCCGGCGGCGTAGTCCACGCTGATCCGCTGTGCCGCCGGCAGCGCCGCCTGCGCCTGACACGGCCCGCTCTGCATGATGGCGGCCCGGAACAGTCCCTGGGATTCCGGCGCGACGAGGTGGTCACAGACCGACATCGCCCCGGCGGACTCCCCCGCGATGGTGACCTTGGCCGGATCGCCGCCGAACTCGGCGATGTTGTCGCGCACCCAGCGCAGAGCGGCCTGCTGGTCGGCCAGCCCGTAGTTTCCCGGATCGTGCGCCGAGTCGGGCCGGGCCGCCAGCGCCGGGTGGGCCAGGAAGCCCAGCGCGCCGAGCCGGTAGTTGATCGCGACCACCACGATGTCGCCACGGGTGGCCAGCCAACGGGAGTTGTAGATATCGGCGCTGCCGTTGAGGAAGCCGCCGCCATGGATCCACACCATCACCGGCCGCGGTGCGCGGGGCCCGGCGCCGTCGGGGCTCCAGACCGTGAGGTTCAGGCAGTCTTCGCTGGTGGGCCGGCCGTAGTCCGGGTCGACCCGGATGTCCTGGATGCAGCGCAGCCCCGGTTCGGTGGCGTCGCGCACCGATCGCCACGGCACCGGCGCCACCGGCGGCTGCCAGCGCATCGCTCCGGTCGGCGCGGCCGCATAGGGGATGCCCTGGAATACCCGGACGCCCTTGGCCGCTTTGCCACGCACCGGGCCGGATGCGGTGGCGACCACCATCTCGTCGGGTACCGCGACCGGACTCGCGCTGCCGCACCCGGCCAACAGGGCGGCGCAGGCCAGTACCGCGACAACACGCACGTCCGCGAGCCTACTGGGCGCCCCCTGACCCGCCCCCTACGCGCGAGCAGACGCAAACTCGCACCTGCCGGGGCGGATTCATGCGACTTCGCGTCTGCTCACGGGGGGATACTGGCCGCCATGGATCCGGCCGAGTTCGATTATGTGATCGTGGGCGCGGGC
>JBFYOR010000114.1:0-7852 GCA_041303695.1 Mycobacterium sp.
AGACCAGGCCATCGCCGATCTCGTCGAGGACTACGGCAGCGTCTACTTCACCGGCGGCGACCAGGCCCTGATCACCGCCGCGCTGGCGCCCAACGGCCGGGACAGCCGGGTGCTGAAGGCGATCCGCAAAGCGCAGCGCACGGGTTCGCTGATCGCCGGGTCGAGTGCCGGCGCCGCGATTATGTCTGAGGTGATGATTTCCGGCGGCACCTCGCTGGAAGCCGCGACCTATGGCGTGGTCGACGACCCGGACCAACCCGGAATGCTGCTGGAGCCGGGGCTCGGCTTCTTTCCCTGGGGCATGGTCGACCAGCACTTCATCAAACGCGGCCGGTTCGGCAGGCTGGTCGTCGGCATGCAGGCGTCCGGCGCCAAGCGCGGCTTCGGCATTGACGAAAACACCGCCCTGTTCGTCGAGGGAAAGACCGCGCGGGTGATCGGCGAATACGGCGCCTTCGTCTTCGATCTCGAGGAGGCGACAGTCGATCGCCACAGCAGGCTGATCGACAACATCGGTTTCAGCTATGCCGACAACGGTGACAGCTGCGACCTGGAAACGGGAAGGGTCTTCCCCGGTCCGGCAAAGCGGCCGGTGACCCGGCGCGACATCACCTACAAGGCTCCCGCCCGGTCGCTCCGCAACGTCTTCGGCGCCTACACGCTCTACGATCTTGTGGCGCGACTGGTGCTGGGGGACCCCGAGGCCTATCCGACGGATCGCGCCCGCGCGATAGAGCCCAGGGCGGGTTGCGCGACCAGCGTCGAACTATCCCGCAAGGGCGGCCATGCGGCCGCCTACATTCCTGAAGCCGCGCGTGATTTTCGCATGACGGCGGTGGACTTTCGGGCCAGCATGCAGACGCGCTTGCTCAATGCGGCGCAACTGGCGGAGAACCGGCGGGCGGCGTTGTCCCGCGACTATGGGGCGACG
Source organism: Mycobacterium sp. (assembly GCA_041303695.1). Classification (GTDB taxonomy): domain Bacteria; phylum Actinomycetota; class Actinomycetes; order Mycobacteriales; family Mycobacteriaceae; genus Mycobacterium. The sequence goes on from JBFYOR010000114.1 coordinate 932, forward strand.
CCGGGAAAGCAGGCGCGCGTGATGATGCTGGGCTCCGCGCCACTCGACCGCGGCAGCCCGTTGCTTGCCGAACTGGCGTCGCAGTGCGAGGGGCCGGTGGGTGTGCTTGCCGCCGCTTCCGCCGAGCCCCGCGCGACCGCGCGTGACTACATCGGCGCCTTGCGCGACCACGGCGTCGAAGCGACCGACCTGCGCGTCACCATCGACAACGTCGATCGCCGGATGCGAGACGAAGCTCTGGTCGAGCAGATCGCCGCGCTGCGCACCATCATCCTGACCGGTGGTAACCAGATCAGGCTGGTGGATTCCCTGTTCTACCGCGGCGATGTCACGCCGCTGCTGATGGCCATCGCCCGGGCGCGGGCGGCCGGCGCGATGATCGTCGGGGTCAGCGGCGCGGCCTCGGCGCTGTCCGGGTTCATGATCGGCGGCGGCACGTCCTACGAAGCGCTGCGCTTCGGCATCGCCTCGGATATGGGACGGCACGGGTTGGTGATCCAGGAAGGGTTGGGATTCTTCGGCGCCGCCATCGTCGACCAGAATCTGGCGTCCTCGCGCCGTCTCGGCCGCCTTGCCGTCGCCTGCGCCGAGGAAGGCGTCCGCTTCGGGCTCGGCCTTCTGGAGGGCAGCGGCGTCATCGCCAACCACGACAACAGCAAGCTCACCGCGATCGGTGCGCGCGGCGCCGTCCTGGTCGAAATCGATCCACTCAAGACCGAGCTTCAGGGTGACGATTTCATCGCGCACGACACCAGGCTGTGTTTTGCCGGCCCGGGGGATGTCATCGACATGGCGGCCGGGACCGTCACCCGGCTGGCGCCGGCTACCGATTCCGCCGCCGCGCTGGATACGCTGGTGGCCGAACTGATCGAGGAGTGCATCGGAGATGCCGGCCCGGTGGCAACACCGGGTGGAACACACGAAGCGCATATCGCCTTGCTCTATCGCTCAGATGAGGATGGCACCGGCCATCTCGATATCGAAAGCATCCGTGATCGGCACGGATGAAAACTAGAGAGAACGGACAAATATGTATTTCGATGGGACCACCCTGACCGCGCTACTTTCCGATGCGGAGAAAGCGGCTGCGAACGCCCCGGCCATTGCCGCCGACAACCGCGCTCAAACCTCGCCGCTGGCCGTCATCGAGGCCGCCATGGAGCTGCCTGAACTTGGTGAGGCCGGCGTGACGGCCTTCCTTGATGCGCAGGGGATCGAATTGCGCGATATGCCTCCCCGTCATCGTTTGGTCGAAGGCGCGCTGGCGACGGAAGGCAAGCTGAAGGAGCGCCTGCATGCCGCCTGTGCCGCTTATTACGAGACGGAGATATGCGTGCTTCCGCTCGCCGTACCGGACGCTCCTCAGGCGGACGCTCCGCAGGCCCAGTGAGACAGGCAGACTGAGAACGGCAGGATAGACCGTGCTGCGCCAGAACTACGATCTGCCGGACTCGCCATATCAACTGACCGTGCTGCGCTTCGGCGCACCCGGCGGGCAGGAGCGCAGCGACCGGGGAATTGAACCGGGGACGGGCCGGAAAGCTTATTTACAGGCCGGACTGCATGCCGACGAGTTTCCCGGCATGTTGGTCTTGCGCATTCTGGCCGCGCATCTGGCAGAGGCGGAAGCCCGCGGCGCGGTCCACGGTGAAATCGTGGTGGTGCCGCAGGCGAATCCGATCGGCCTGGCCCAGACTGAAACCAGTTTCCTGGTCGGCCGGCTCGAAAGCGGCACCGGGGAGAACTTCAACCGCAACTATGCCGATCTGTCCGACCTTCCAAGCCTGTCGCTGGGGCCGGACGCGGCGTGCAACGTCGAAGTGATCCGGGCCGCGATGTCAGCGCGGCTGGCCTCGATGCAGCCGGAAGGGGCAGTGGCACATCTGCGCAGGAGACTACTGACGCTCGCCCATGACGCCGACCTCGTGCTCGATCTTCACGCCGACAATGAGGCAGAGCCGCATATGTACGTCGGCCCGGCGCTGTGGCCGGCGGCCGAGGACATCGCCGCGGCGATCGATGCGCGAGCGGTGCTTCTGTCAGAGGTGTCGGGCGGTAATCCCTTCGATGAGGCCTGCGCCGCTCCATGGTGGAAGCTGGCCGCGAACCATCCCGATCTGCCCATTCCGCCGGCCTGCCTCGCCGCCACGCTGGAACTGGGCTGTAATGACGACGTCAATCCCGAACGCGCCGCCGATCAGGCCGTGGCGCTGCTGCGCATGTTGCAGGGACGCGGCTTCGTCGAGGGCTCGGGCGGGCGCCCGCGGTTGTCCTGCCACGCGACGGCGCTGACGGCGATGGCGCAACTGCGCTCGCCGGTCAGCGGGCTCGTCGCGTATCGCCGTCGGCTCGGCGATTGGGTCCACAAGGGCGATCTCGTCGCCACGGTGATCGATCCACTTGGCGAGGAGACGGAATTATTCGCCGAGACCGACGGGCGGCTGTTCGCCCGCCATAGCCAGCCCTATGCCTGGCCGGGACGGGTGATCGGCAAGATCGCCGGCGAAGTGCCACTGGATGGCAGAACGGGCAATCTGCTGTCGGATTGATCGGCGCAGTCGATTCAGGCGCGTGCGGCTTTGACCAGACCACCGCCGATGATGAGCCGCTGGATCTCGCTGGTGCCCTCGTACAGGCGTAGCAGCCGAATGTCGCGGTAGATGCGCTCGACCGGCACCCCTCGCATGTAGCCGGTACCGCCGTGTATCTGAACGGCCAGATCGGCGACCTTTCCGGCCATCTCGGTGCAGAACAACTTGGCCACCGACGGCGCGATCCGCCGGTCCTCCCCGGTGAGCCACTGCCGCGCGGTATCGCGCACCAGTGCCCGTCCCGCCATCACGCCGGTCTGTTGATCGGCCAGCATCGCCTGGACCAACTGGAATGTTCCGACCGCCGCACCGCCCTGGGTCGCGGACGCCGCGAAGCTGACCGACTCGTCGAGGGCTCGCTGGGCGGCGCCCACCGCCAACGCGGCGATGTGAATCCGCCCGCGGGCGAGCGACGTCAACGCTGCCCGGTAGCCGATGTCCTCGCTGCCCCCGATGAGGGCCTCAGGCCCGACGTGGACATCGGTGAGGTAGACGTCGGACGTCCAGGCGCCCTCCTGGCCCATCTTGGCGTCCTTGGCGCCCACCTCGACGCCGGGCGCGTCCGCCGGAACCAGGAACACCGCAATGCCGGCACCGTTGTCGTCGGCCGGGCGTGTTCGGGCGAAGACGACGAACAGATCCGCTACCGGAGCATTGGTGATCCAGCGTTTCTGCCCGGTGATCACCCACCCCTGCCCGTCCCACACGGCCTTGGTGCGGAGACCGGACGGATTGGATCCCGCGCCCGGTTCGGTCAATGCGAACGACGCGATGACGCCACCGCACGCCATCGGTTCCAGCCAGCGGGCCTTCTGTTCCTCGGTGCCGAAGCCCACCAGCACCTGCCCGGCGATACCGTTGTTGGTGCCGAACATGGAACGGACCGCCAGCGAGGTGTAGCCGAGTTCGAGTGCCAACTCGACGTCCTGGGTGATGTCCAGACCGAGGCCGCCCCACTGCTGTGGGATGGCGTACCCGAAGAGCCCCATCTTCTCCGCCAAGTCGCGGATGTCGGCGGGAACGGCGTCGTTGTCGGCGATCTCTGTTTCGCGGGGCACCACCACCGACCGCACGAACTGGCGGGTCTGGGCGAGGATCTCGCGGAAGTCGTCGTCGCCCACGGCGGGCTCAGCTGTCATCACGCCATGCTGTCACGACGTCATGGCGGCGCAACGCCATGCTGTCACGACGTCATGGCGGCGCAACGCCATGAAATACGATCTGGTCCATGGCACTGCTGGCAGGTCGGACCGCCGTCGTCACCGGAGGGGCCCAGGGTCTGGGCTACGCCATCGCCGAGCGGTTCGTCGCCGAAGGGGCGCGGGTGATCCTCGGCGACCTGGACGTCGACCGGACCCGGGCATCCGCCGACACACTCGGCGGATCCGACGTCGCCCGCGCGGTGCGCTGTGATGTGACGGCGGGGGCCGACGTCGACGCCCTCGTGGCCGCCGCCCTCGAGGAGTTCGGCAGCCTGGACATCATGGTCAACAACGCCGGCATCACCCGGGATGCGACGCTGCGGAAGATGACCGAGCAGCAGTTCGACGAGGTGATCGCAGTGCACCTCAAAGGCACCTGGAACGGGACCCGAGCGGCTGCGGCCGTCATGCGGGAACAAGGCCGGGGCGCGATCGTCAACATGTCATCGATCTCCGGCAAAGTCGGACTGGTCGGGCAGACGAACTACTCGGCGGCCAAGGCCGGCATCGTGGGGTTGACCAAGGCCGCCGCGAAGGAACTTGCCCACCTGGGGGTCCGGGTCAACGCCATCGCGCCGGGCCTGATCCGCTCGGCCATGACGGAGGCCATGCCGCAACGGATTTGGGATGCCAAGCTCGCCGAGGTGCCGATGGGCAGAGCCGGAGAACCCAGCGAGGTCGCGGCCGTCGCGCTGTTTTTGGCGTCGGACCTCTCGTCGTACATGACGGGCACCGTGCTGGACGTCACCGGCGGGCGGCACATCTAGTGAGCCGTCCCGCGACGGAGATGTCCAGCGCGGTCATCTGCGAACCGGTCCGTACCCCGATCGGCCGCTACGGCGGAATGTTCAGGTCGCTGACCGTCGTGGACCTGGCGGTGGCGGCCCTGACCGGGCTGCTGGAGCGCACCGGCGTGCCGCCTGAAGCGGTCGAGGACGTGATCCTGGGCCATTGCTACCCCAACCCCGAGGCCCCGGCATTGGGCCGGGTGGTGGCGTTGGACGCCGGGCTTCCGGTGACCGTGTGCGGGATGCAGGTGGACCGGCGCTGCGGTTCGGGTCTGCAGGCGGTGATCAACGCCGTGCTCCAGGTGGCCTCGGGCGCCAGCGATCTGGTGGTCGCCGGCGGCGCGGAGAGCATGAGCAACGTCGCCTTCTTCTCCACCGATATGCGCTGGGGCGCCGGCAGTAACGGAGTTCGGATGCATGACGGACTGACCCGCGGCCGGGTGACCGCCGGCGGCAAGCACTACCCGGTGCCGGGCGGAATGCTGGAAACCGCGGAGAACCTGCGCCGCCAGTACGCCATCACCCGGGCCGAGCAGGACGAACTGGCCGTCCAATCCCACCAACGGGCCGTCGCCGCCCAGCGCAGCGGGATCCTGGCGCAGGAGATCGTCGCGGTGACGGTCCGCGGCCGCTCCGGCGAGCAGGTGATCGACACCGACGAACATCCCCGGGCCGACACCACGGTGGAAGCACTGACCAAGCTCAAACCCCTTCTGGCAGAACAGGATCCGGATGCCACGGTCACCGCGGGCAACGCCAGCGGCCAGAACGACGCCGCGTCGATGTGCATCGTCACCACCCCGGCCAAGGCTGCCGAACTGGGCTTGACCCCGCTGGTGCGGCTGGTCTCGTGGGGTATCGCCGGGGTCGCGCCGAAGATCATGGGCATCGGCCCGGTGCCGGCTACCGCTGCAGCCCTGGGCAGAGCAGGGTTGTCACTGGGCGAGATGGACGTCATCGAACTGAACGAGGCGTTCGCCGCCCAGGCACTGGCCGTCATGCGGGAGTGGGGATTCGGCGCCACGGACCGCGAGCGCACCAATGTCTGTGGCTCCGGAATATCGCTGGGACACCCGGTCGGCGCCACCGGCGGTCGGATGCTGGCCACGTTGGCCCGCGAACTGCACCGCCGCGGCGGACGCTACGGGCTGGAGACCATGTGTATCGGCGGCGGTCAGGGCCTGGCCGCGGTGTTCGAACGGGTGCAGGGCTGATGTCATTGCCTGCATCGAAAGTGCGCACAGATCGCGAAATCGGCCGAAATCTCGATCTGACCGCACTCTCGGCCGGGCGGGGGACTGTCGCTGATGGCTAGGCTCGCCGAGACGCTCGGCCTGACCGAGTTCCAGACCGACATCATCGAGACGGTCCGGCGGTTCGTCGACAGGGAAGTGATTCCCAATGCCGGAGAACTCGAGCGCGCGGACACCTACCCGCAGGCGATCGTCGACCAGATGCGAGAGATGGGCCTGTTCGGGCTGATGATCCCGACCGAATACGGCGGCCTGGGGGAGTCGTTGCTCACCTACGCGCTGTGCGTGGAGGAACTCGCCCGCGGCTGGATGAGTGTCTCCGGGGTGATCAACACCCACTTCATCGTCGCCTACATGATCCATCAGCACGGCACTGACGAGCAGAAGCAGCGATTCCTGCCGCGGATGGCCATCGGAGAGACCCGCGGGGCGTTCTCGATGTCAGAGCCCGAACTCGGCTCCGACGTCGCGGCCATCCGCACCCGGGCCGCCCGCAACGGTGACGGCAGCTACGTGATCACCGGCCAGAAGATGTGGCTGACCAACGGTGCGAGTTCGACGCTGGTCGCGGCGCTGGTGCGCACCGATGAGGGAGCGGAATCCCCGCATCGCAACCTGACGGCCTTTCTGGTCGAAAAGCCCAGCGGTTTCGGCGAAGTCGCGCCCGGACTGACTATTCCGGGCAAGATCGACAAGCTGGGTTACAAGGGTATCGACACCACCGAACTGCTCTTCGACGGCTACCTCGCCGCGGCCGAGGACATCCTGGGCGGGGTTCCGGGGCGCGGTTTCGCCCAGATGATGGACGGCGTGGAAGTGGGCCGGGTCAACGTCGCCGCCCGGGCCTGCGGAGTGGGCCTGCGCGCGTTCGAACTTGCGGTGCGCTATGCCCAGCAGCGCCACACCTTCGGTAAGCCGATCGCCGAGCACCAGGCCATCGCATTTTCGCTGGCCGAGATGGCGACGAAAGTCGAAGCGGCACATCTGATGATGGTCAACGCCGCACGCCTGAAGGACTCCGGGCGGCGCAACGATATGGAGGCCGGGATGGCCAAATACCTCGCCAGCGAGTTCTGCTCGGAGGTCA
>JBFYOR010000115.1:0-3916 GCA_041303695.1 Mycobacterium sp.
AGGATGCCGCCGGCCCATCCCGTTGAGCCACAGGCACTGGCGATCCGCCGAACCGCCTCGAAGAACAGCGTCGGGTCGCACTGCAATCCGCCCCACTGTTCCGGCTGGAGCATCTTGAAGAATCCGGCCTCATCGAGATCGGCGATATTCGCATCCGGAAGCCGGCGCAGGTTTTCGGTCTCCTCAGCGCGCGCCCGAAGCCGTGGCAGGACTTCGTCGATGGCGGCCAGAACGGTCTGCGCGTCGCGCTGCTGAATGGACGTCATTGCATGCCTTCCGAGAGTGCGTAACTGCCACTCAGACTAGAACACGTTACGATTTGTGTCGAGCAGCAGGAGCTCGTAGCTGGTAGTTCATTGTATTGTCATTTCTGTAACGTGTTCTAGTTATTGAAGGGACTGATCGCCCCGTGACCAGTGCCGAGCCGCCGGCCACCGCCGTCGTCCATCTCGACGGTCAGACCCACACCGTGTCGTGGCCGCGCGGGGACACGTTGCTCGACGTCCTTCTCGAGGTGGGCATCGACGCCCCGTTCTCCTGCCGCGAGGGCCATTGCGGGGCCTGTGCCACCACGATGGTCAGCGGCGAGGTGGAGATGGAGACCAATGATGTGCTGGAACCCGACGACCTGGCCGAGGGTCTGATCCTGGCCTGCCAGGCACACCCGGCGTCGGATTCCGTCGAAGTGACCTACGACTGATTCAGCCTGCCGCGCGCCGCGCTATTTCTGCAGCGTGAACTGGCCCAAGTTGGTATACCCCTCGCGGAACAGGCGAACACAACCGTTGAGGTACTTGTCGTAACGGTCATAGACCTCCTGGGACTGGGCCGCGATGGCCTCGTCGCGGTGGGCCTCCAACGCGGCCGCCCACCCCTGGAGGGTCTTGACGTAGTGCGGTCCGATCATCTGCACCCGGGACACGGTGAAACCGGCGGCGGTGGCGCGCTCTTCGACCATGGATACCGATGGCAGCCGGCCGCCCGGGAAGATCTCGGTCATGATGAACTTGGCGAACCGCGCCAGTTCGAAGGTCATCTTCAGGCCCAGTTCCTCACCATCGGCCAGGTTCACCCCGGTGATGGTGTGCAGCAGCATCGTGCCGTCCGACGGCAGGGCGTCGTAAGACCTCTCGAAGAACGCGTCGTAGCGGTCGTGGCCGAAGTGCTCGAAGGCACCGATGGACACGATGCGGTCGACTTTCTCGTCGAACTCTTCCCACCCCTGCAGACGAACCTCGACCTTCCGCGTGGTCGGAACCTTCGCCAGCTTTGCTACCGCGTACTCCTGCTGACGTTCGCTGAGTGTGAGCCCGATGACATTGACGTCGTACTTCTCGATCGCCCGCTGCATGCAGCCGCCCCAACCGCATCCCACGTCAAGCAGGGTCATGCCCGGTTCCAGGTTCAGCTTGCCAAGCGCAAGATCGAACTTTGCGTTCTGCGCCTCATCGGTGGTCATATCGTCGCGCTCGTAGTACCCGCAGGTGTAACCCATGGTCGGGCCGAGGAACAACTCGAAGAATTCGTTGGAGATGTCGTATATCGATTGCAGTTCTTCATACTTCGGCGTCAGCCCAGACACAGTTTTTCAGCTCCGTCGTTTCTCGTCGGTCATGGGCGAGATGGACGTACTACAACACCGCATTAGCGGTACCCGCCCGGGAGGTCCCGCCCCTGAATCATTAGTACAGGACAAATTTGCCTTATTCGCAAGTCCGGGCACTATACGAGGTGCCCGGAGACCGTCAGCGCGGCAAACCGAGTAGACGCTCACCGGCCATGGTGAGCAATATCTGCTCGGTGCCGCCCGCGATGGACAGACACCGGGTGTTCAGAAAGCTCCGCATGGCCTCGTTTTCGACCAGTCCGGCCCCAGGGGAAAGTTCCATGCGGAACTCCTCGAGTGCCTGGCGATACCGCACGCCGATCAGCTTGCGGGCGCTGGCCTCGGCGCTGGTGTCGCGACCGCCGACGGCCAATTGCGCGATCCGGTGATCGAGCAGGGAGCCGACCTGGGCCGCCAGCAACAGCTCGCCGAGCCGGTCGGTCATTGTCGAATCGACCTCTCGTTCTGCCATATCGCGCAGCATCTGCTCCATCGGGTTGCCCAGCGCTGTCCCGTGCGCCATCGCGACCCGCTCGCTGGCCAGCGTGGTTCTGGCCAGCCGCCAGCCATCGTTGACGGTGCCCACCACCATCTCGTCGGGCACGAAGACATCGTCGAAGAACACCTCGTTGAACATCTCGTCGCCGGTGATCTCACGCAGCGGACGGATCACGATGCCCGGCGACCGCATGTCGACGAGAAAGTAAGTGATGCCCTTGTGTTTCGGCGCGGTGGGGTCCGTTCGGGCCAGACAGACGCCCCAGTCCGCCTTGTGCGCCGCCGAGGTCCACACCTTCTGGCCGTTCAGCCTCCAACCACCCTCGGCACGTTCGGCCTTGGTGCGCAGGGACGCAAGATCCGAACCGGCGCCAGGTTCGCTGAACAGCTGACACCAGATGGTCTCGCCACGCAGCGTGGCCGGAACGAACCGGTCGATCTGCTCGGCACTTCCGGCCTCGAGGATTGTCGGCACCGCCCACCAGCCGATCACCAGGTCCGGTCGATGCACACCCGCGGCTGCCAATTCGGAGTCGATAAGCAACTGTTCGGCCGGAGATGCCTCGCGGCCGTACGGCTTGGGCCAATGCGGCGCGAGCAGCCCGGAATCGGCCAGCGCGACCTGGCGCTGCGGCACCGGCAGCGCCGCCACCGCGGCGACTGCGGCAGCGATCTCCGGGCGTAGGTGATCCACTGAATCGAGATCGAGGCGCAATGACCGCCGAACGCCGTCGGCGGTCAATCGGGCAACCCGGCGCAGCCACGTCGAGCGGCCGCCGAGGGCCTGGGCGATGCCGTAGGCACGGCGCAAGTAGAGATGGGCATCATGCTCCCAGGTGATCCCGATGCCGCCCAGCACCTGGATGCAGTCCTTGGCGTTGGCCGTGGCGGCCTCGATACCCGACGCCGCGGCGATCGCCGCCGCGACGGACAACTGGTCCGCGTCGTCCCCGGCGGCGGCGACCGCGGCATCACCGGCGGCGACGGCGATCTGCTGGGACCGCAGCAGCATCTCGGCGCACATGTGCTTGACCGCCTGGAAGCTGCCGATCGGCTTGCCGAACTGCTCCCGGACCTTGGCGTACTCCGCCGCGGTGTCCAGGGCCCAGCGGGCCACACCGGCGGCCTCGGCAGCCAGTACGGTCGCGGCGAGATCATCGAAGCGCCGGCGCGATACCGCCAGCCGGGTGGCCGGTGCGGTATCCAACGTCACCCGGGCCAGCGGCCGGGAGAAATCGGTGGCCTTCAGCGGCTCGACCGTCACCGCTGGATCTGAGGTATCGACCAGCAGAACGTGATCATCGACCGGTAGGAGCAGCACGCCGGACCCGTCTGCGCCCAGCGCATAGTCGACCGACCCCGACACCCGGCCGGCCTGCTCCCTGACGTCGGCACTCAGAGCGATTCCGGCAGTGGTCGCACCCGACGAAAGCGATTCCAGCACGGCAGGATCGGCCACAACCAGGGTCGCCAGTGCGGTGGTGGCGACCGGGCCGGGAATCAGCGCACGGGCAGCCTCCTCGACCACGGCGCAGAGATCCTCGACGGATCCCCCGGCCCCGCCGGCTGTCTCGTCGACCGCGATGCCGAACAGGCCCAGCTCAGCCATTCCCTGGAACACCTGCCGCCAGCCGTCGGGCCGGCCCCTTTCGAGGTCACGCACTGCGGCGGGCGCGTCGGCACCGGCTGCCCAACTGCGCACGAGTTCGCGTGCGGCGGACTGTTCGTCGGTGATGGTGACGGACACCGTCGGCTCCTCAGGTCGGCAGCAGGGCTTCGTTAGATGTCGAGGCCCACTAGAACCTGTTCTAA
>JBFYOR010000116.1:0-24106 GCA_041303695.1 Mycobacterium sp.
TTGACCTCGCCCGGCTGCGGGTCGCCGATCTCGATCTCCTCGATCGTCCACGGCTGGTTGAACTCACGGATGAGCGCGCCTTTTGTCTTCACTGCAAACCTCCGCTGCGACGATGTGGTCGAACTAGAACGTGTTCTTGGTCACCCGCGGTCATCCTATGACCTGACAGGTGTCAAGTCACCAGATGGGTACCGGGGACTGCCCCAGCGGGTAGTAACCGGGCAGTTTCTCGCCGGCCAGGCTGCGCTGGATACGTTCCTGCATACCCGCCGACAGGGTGCCCTCCTGCATCAGTTGCAGATACAGCTTCTGCACGTGGCCGAAGTCGAAGAAGTCGCGCTGCCACTCGATGAGGGCCTGCCCGTTCGGCCCGGAGTTGAACCGGAACCAGCTTCCGCCGATGCCGTAGATCTCCTTGTCCTGCCCTTGGGCATCGGTGGCGACCTGCTTCCAGAAGCCCACCACCTCGCCGATCTTCTCGTCGATGAGTACCTTCTGGTATGGGTAGCTCCAGCCCTGAAGCCCGGCCATTTCCAGGCCGAGTGCGATCTCCCGGATCTCGTCCTTGCCGATGCACATCACGTCCTCCTTGGGGCCGATGTTCCAGCCGTAGGTGGCGTCCTCGGCGTAGAAGTCGGCCAGCGGAGTCCAGTCGCCCTGTCGTTCCGCCTCGCGATTGGTCTCCAGCCACCGTGCGACGAAGTCCTCCAGCTGTTCCCGGGGTATCGCGACCATGCGTCAATCCTCTTTCTCGACGATGAAAAGTGCTCGGACGGGGCAACTTTCGACGGACCGCTCGATATCGGACCGGGCGGAATCGGGTGGCTCGGGGTCGAGGATCTCGACGGTGCCGCGTTTGGGCACCCGGAAGTAGTCGGGTGCCTCCAGCTCGCACATGGCGTGCCCCTGGCACAGATCCAGATCGACCTCGACGCGGTAGTCGCCCATCGGTCGCCGTCCTACCCGGTGCGCTTGCGGTAGCGGACCCGGGCCGGCCGGGCGAGTTGGACGACCATCTTGGAGTGATCGTTGCGGTAACTCTCCGGCGGCTGGGCCATCTCGAACTCGTACTCGCGCAACAGGACCGAGAAGATCGCCTTGATCTGCATGGTTCCGAACGCCGCGCCGACGCAGCGGTGCCGTCCCGCGCCGAACGGGATCCAGGTCCAGCGGTGCAGGACGTCCTCTTCCCTGGGCTTGTTGTAACGGTCGGGGTCGAACGAGTCCGGCTCGGGGAAGTCCGCGGCGATCCGGTTGGAGATCGCCGGGGAGGCGGCGACGAAGTCGCCGGGGTGGATCGGGTAGCCCTCGACGTCGAACTCGCCCTGGGCAACCCGCATCAGGATGATCAGCGGCGGGTGCAGTCGCAGGGTCTCCTTGATGACGTTCTCCAACTCCGGGATCTGCCGCAGCGCGTGGAAGCTCACCTCTTGGCCGTCGGCATAGAGATCGTCGAGTTCCGCGGTGACCGTGGCGTAGACCTCCGGGTGTCGCATGAGCTCGATCAGCGTCCACGATGAGGTGCCGGCGCTGGTGTGGTGGCCGGCGAACATCAGCGAGATGAACATGCCGGTGATCTCGTCGGCGGAGAACCTCAGATTGCCGTCGTCGTCGGTGATGGACACCAGCACATCGAGCATGTCGCGGTCGGTTTTGTCCCTGGGCGGGTTGGCGATCCGCTGATGCATGATCTCCTGCACCAGACCCACGAGGCTTTCACGGGCCTGGTCGCGGATCTGAAAGCTCTCGATCGGCAGGTAGGGGTCCACATAGCAGAGCGGGTCGGTACCGCGCTCGAGCAGGTGGTAGTAGTTGGCGAACCGGGAGTCCAACTGTTCGCGGAACTTGCGGCCGATGAGACAGGCCGTCGAGGTGTAGATGGTGAGTTCGGCGAAGAAGTCCAGCAGGTCGATTTCCCCGCTGTCACCCCAGTTCTCGGTCATCCTGCGCACTTCGCGTTCGATCGTTGCGGCGTGGCTCTTCATATGGTCCCCGCGCAGCGCAGAGTTGTGCAGCATCTCCTTGCGTCGTTCGGGGCTGGCGTCGAAGACCACGCCTTTGCCGAAGATCGGGGTCATGAAGGGATAGGCCTGGGCCTGGTCGAGATCCTCGTCGGCGGCGCGGAAGAAGAACTCTCCTGCCTGTGCGCCGGTCAGCAGGATCACATGCTTGTCGGCCAATTGGAAGGCCCCGACGTCGCCGCACTCGTCACGGACGCGCTGCATGAGGCCGATTGGGTCGGTGCGGAACTCCTCGAGGTGACCGTGTTCACCCTCGGCCCCGGAGACCTGCCGGACCTCGTTGCGCGGCGTACTCATGGCTCCTCCGGGTATCTGAGTTGCTGACGTTGTTTCGGTGCATCCGACAGCGGTGCTTCGGGTTGAAGTTCCATCGACACCACGAATCCGCCGCGCGGGGTCTCGGCGACGAAGGCGATCGCCCGGGCCAGATCGGCCGCCCGAAGGAAGTAGGAGTGCCGGGCCTGCCCCCACTTGGCCCAGTCCTCCAGCGCGGGGGCGATCGACTCCGGCGGCAGGCTCCAACCCATCGACGTCTGGGTCGGACCCGGGTGCACGATCGAGGCGCGGACCCCGGTGCCCTCCAACTCCATCTGCAGGTTGGTCACCATCGCCGTCAGTCCGGCCTTGGCGGCGCCGTAGCCGCCCATATGCGGGCGCTGGCGCAGCGCGACGTCGGAGCCGACGAAGATGACGTCGCCGCGTTGTCGTCGCACCATCCCGGGCAGTACCGCGGTGGCCAGCCGGTTGGCACCGATCAGGTGGATCTGGACCTGGGACTCGAAATCCTCGGTGTCGATCTCGTGGAGCCGGCCGAAGAAGGTGTCGCCGGCCCCGGCGACGAGAAGTTCGATATCGCCGAACTCCTCGGATGCGCTGCGCACGAACCCCCGCACCGAGGCTGGGTCGGTGACGTCGAGGGGCAGCGCGACCGCCTCGCCGCCGTCGGCACGGATCTGCTCGGCGAGTTCCTGGCACTTGTCCACCCGCCGGGCGCCGAGGGCGACCGGAAAGCCGCGGGCGGCCAGTTCCACGGCGGTGGCGGCGCCGATGCCGGAGGAGGCGCCGGCGATGAGCGTGGGCCGGCGGTCCGGGTGCGGGTCGAAACGAGGCATCAGGTCTTCTTCACGGTGGTGGGCGTGACGTCAATGGGAAGCGAGGCGAATCCGCGCACATTGCTGGAGTGCACGCGGACGGCGTTGTCGGTGTCGACCTCGTAGTCGGTGATCCGTTCGAACAGTGCGGTCAGGGCGACCCGCGCCTCCATCCGGGCCAGGTGCGCGCCGAGGCAGAAGTGTGCACCGCTGCCGAAACTCAACAGCTTCGAGCCGATATCGCGGCCGACGCGGAATTCGTCCGGGTTGTCGAAAACCCGCTCGTCGCGGTGCGCGGCACCGGGCATCAGCAGCACGGTGTCCCCGTCGTGCAGGGTGGTGCCGTGGAACTCGATGTCTGCGACGACGACCCTGGCCAGGATCTGGCTGGAGGTGTCATAGCGCAGCGTCTCCTCCACCCACAGTGGGATCCGGCTGTGGTCGGCGTGCACCCCGGTTAGCTGATCGGGGAACATCGCGCCCCAATAAACGGCGTTGCCAAGCAGTTTCGTCGTCGTCTCGTTCCCGGCGACCACCATCAGGAACAGAAAGGCCATGATCTCGTCATCGCCGAGGCGGTCCCCGTCGATCTCGGCCTCCAGCAGGGCTGAGGTCAGATCGTCGGTGGGTTTGCGGCGCCGCTGGGCAACCATGTCGGCGTAGTAGACCAGCAGTTGCATCGAGGCTTCGATCGCCGACATCGGGACGTCGGTGATGCCGTCCTGGCGGTGCATCACCTCGTCGGCCAGGGCGCGCAGTCGCTCGCGGTCGGCAACGGGAACCCCGACGAGTTCGGAGATGACGTCCATCGGCAGCTTGCCGGCGAACTCCGCGATGAAGTCGAAACTGTCCGACTGCAGGGCGGTGTCGAGGTGCTCCCGGGTCAGTTCGAGCACCCGGGCCTCGAACTCCCGGACCCGCCGCGGCGTGAAGCCCCTGGACACCAGCGTGCGAAGCCGCAGATGACCGGGATCGTCCATGGCCAGGAACGACATGGTCCGGTACGCCTCGGGCGTGCGGGAGATCGGATCCAGTGAGACGCCAAGCTTGTTCGACAGCGCTGTGCTGTTCCGAAACCCTCTGTGCACGTCCGCGTGACGGGTCAGGGCCCAGAAGTTGAGCGTGTCGTTGCGGTACAGCGGTGCTTCGTCGCGCAGTCGTTGGTAGTAGGGGTAGGGGTTCTCGTGGAAGTCGTAGTCGTACGGGTCGAGAACCAGCTCGACCGGCAGGGCTGTCATCGGTTGTCTCCCAGGATGAGGCCGACGACATAGCCCAGCCGGTCGGCGATCTGGCGGTAGGTGAACGCGCCGCTGCCGGCTTGCACCAGTGCGCCGAAGTAGCTCATCTCCAGCGCGGCCACCGTCCGGGCGTCGGCGTCGGGGCCCAGCGCTGAGCGGATGCGCTTGTGGATCTCGGTGCCGATGCTGTCCCGCACGGTGCGGACGGCGGCGTCGTTGCTCAACAGGGCGGTGGTGCAGGCGGCCGCCACCTCGGGTTCGTCGGCGACGACAAGGGCCAGGCTGCGCAGCGCCTGCTGCACCCGGTTGAGTCGGGTGTCGTTGACGTCGGTGAAGTAGGGAACCTGTCGCACCAGGTCGAGGTACACCTCGGCGACCAGATGGTTCTTCGACGAGAAGTAGGTGTACGCCGTCGCGGGAGCGACGTGCGCGCGGGCCGCAACGCCGCGCACCGTCAGGTCCGCGTAGGACGATGCGCGCAATGTCCCCAGCCCGGCGTCGACCAGCTTCCGGAAGGTCTCCTCCTGCCGGGGCCGGCGGGGCTGCGCGCCGTCTCGGGTGGTGGCTACCAGGGCATCGCTGGACACATGTCCACCGTAATGCCCGGTCACCGGCAGACGCAAGACGGATCGCTGAAAGTCCACGTCAGCAGCTACGGTGCGGAATTCGTCCTTGCACCGGCACTGCTGACGGCATTAGGGTTCGGTTCAGTGATGTCGGACAGGTGTCCATAGATTTTCAGGCGGGAGCGTGGATGGCGATAGCAGCCGAAGGCCATAGCGATCTCTTCATCGACGGCACGTTCACCGGCGGCGGCGCGGGGCGTTTCGCCACCGTCAACCCCGCCACCGAGGAGGTGCTCGGCACCGCCGCCAACGCCGATGCCGCCGACATGGACCGCGCCATCGGCGCCGCCCGCCGTGCCTTCGAGGGCACCGATTGGGCACGCGACACCGAACTTCGGGTGCGGTGCATCCGGCAACTACGCGAGGCCATGCGCGAGCACATCGAGGAATTGCGCGAGATCACCATGGCCGAGGTCGGCGCGCCCCGGATGCTCACCGCCGCCGCGCAGTTACAGGGACCGGTGGACGATCTGGGATTCTCGGCCGACACCGCCGAGTCCTATCCCTGGCGCAACGACCTCGGCGTGGCCGCTCCAATGGGAATCAAGACCCAGCGCACCGTTGTCCGCGAGGCGGTCGGTGTGGTGGGTGCCATCACCCCGTGGAACTTCCCGCATCAGATCAACCTCGCCAAGATCGGCCCGGCCCTGGCGGCCGGCAACACCGTCGTGCTCAAGCCGGCCCCTGACACCCCCTGGTGCGCAGCGATTCTCGGCGAACTCGTCGCGGCGCACACCGATATCCCGCCCGGTGTTCTCAACATCGTCACCTCCGATGACCATGCGGTCGGGGCGATGCTGACCAGTGACCCGCGCATCGACATGGTGTCGTTCACCGGATCGACGGCCACCGGGCGCGCGGTGATGGCGGCCGGCGCGCCCACCGTCAAGAAGGTATTCCTGGAACTGGGCGGCAAGTCCGCATTCATCGTCCTCGACGACGCCGACCTTGCCTCGGCCTGCGCGATGGCCGGATTCACCGCCTCGATGCACGCCGGGCAGGGCTGTGCGATCACCACTCGACTGGTCGTGCCGCGGGCCCGCTACGACGACGCCGTCGCCGCCGCGGCCGCCACCATGTCGGGTATCAAACCGGGTGATCCCACCAAGCCCGGAACGATTTGCGGGCCAGTCATTTCCGCGCGCCAGCGCGACCGGGTGCAGTCCTATCTGGATCTGGCGATCGACGAAGGCGGCAGTTTCGCCTGCGGGGGCGGCCGACCGGCCGACCGGGATCGCGGCTTCTTCATCGAGCCGACCGTGATCGCCGGGCTCACCAACGATGCCCGGGTGGCGCGGGAGGAGATCTTCGGTCCGGTGCTGACGGTGATCGCCCACGACGGTGACGACGATGCCGTTCGCATCGCCAACGACTCGCCGTACGGATTGTCCGGGAGCGTGTTCAGCGCCGACCCGGACCGGGCCCAGGCGGTTGCCAACCGGTTGCGGGTCGGCACGGTCAACGTCAACGGCGGGGTGTGGTACTCCGCCGACGTGCCGTTCGGCGGGTACAAGCAGTCGGGTGTGGGCCGGGAGATGGGTGTGGCCGGCTTCGAGGAGTACCTCGAACTGAAAGTCATTGCCACAGCGGTCTGAAACCCGCGAGCACGTGCAGGTTCGGCGAAAGGAGAAGCGTGGACTTCACAGACAAGGTGGCCATCGTCACCGGGGCCGGCGGCGGCATCGGTCAGGCCTACGCCGAGGCGCTGGCCCGACGTGGTGCGGCGGTGGTCGTGGCGGATATCAACGTTGACGGTGCCGAGAGGGTGGTGCAGGGAATCCTCGCCGAGGGCGGGACCGCGCTCGCGGTGCCCGTGGACGTGGCCGATCCGGTGTCCGCCAAGGCGATGGCCGATCGGACGCTGGCCGAGTTCGGCGGCATCGACTATCTGGTGAACAACGCGGCGATCTTCGGCGGGATGAAACTGGACTTCCTGATCACCGTGGACTGGGACTACTACAAGAAGTTCATGAGCGTGAACCTTGACGGGGCGCTGGCCTGCACCCGCGCGGTGTACAAGAAGATGGCCAAGCGCGGCGGCGGGGCGATCGTCAACCAGTCCTCCACCGCCGCCTGGCTTTACGCCAACTACTACGGGCTGGCCAAGGTCGGGATCAACGGCCTCACCCAGCAACTCTCCCGCGAACTCGGCGGAATGAACATCCGGATCAACGCGATCGCCCCGGGCCCCATCGACACCGAGGCCAACCGCACCACCACCCCGCAGGAGATGGTGGCCGACATCGTCAAGGCCATCCCGCTGAGCAGGATGGGCCAACCCGAGGATCTGGTCGGCATGTGCCTTTTCCTGTTGTCAGACGAAGCAAGCTGGATCACCGGCCAGATCTTCAATGTCGACGGCGGCCAGATCATCCGCTCATGAGCGAAACGCTGACGTCGGGTACGAGACTGGGCTACATCGGCCTCGGCAGCATGGGAGCCCCGATGGCCAAGCGGCTGGTCGGCTGGCCAGGTGGACTGGTGGTCTTCGACGTGCGGGACGAGGCGATGGCCGCATTCGCCGGAACCGGTGCGGACACCGCAGCCAGTGTCGCCGACGTCGCGACCGCTGATCTCGTCAGCATCGCCGTGCTCGACGATGCCCAGGTGCGCGAGGTGGTCGCGGAACTGGCCCGTCTCGCCGCGCCGGGAACCGTGATCGCCATCCACTCCACGATCGGCGACGACACCGCCGTCGAATTGGCCGAGTTGTTCGCGCCGAACGGGATTCACGTTATCGACGCGCCGGTGAGCGGTGGTGCCGGGGCTGCCGAGAAGGGTGAACTCGCCACCATGGTCGGGGCGCCCCGCGACGTCTACGAGCGGGTCAAGCCGGTGTTCAAACAATGGGCATCGCTGGTGATCCACGCCGGTGAGCCGGGCTCCGGGACGCGGATGAAACTGGCCCGCAACCTGCTCACCTTCACCGCCTTCGCCGCCGCGTGCGAGGCGATGACGCTGGCCGAGGCGGCCGGCCTGGACCTTCAGGCGCTCGGTCGGGTGGTGCGCCACACCGATGCGCTGACCAGCGGTCCCGGGGCCATCATGATCAGGGACTCGATGGCCGAACTGGAACCCGGGCACTGGCTGTACGACACCTTCACCCACACCCGGACGCTGGGCGAGAAGGACCTGAATCTGGCTCTGGCATTGGGTGATTCAGTTGGTGTGGAGCTTCCGCTCGCACAGATCGCGTTGGGTAACCTGGCCGCCGGACTCGGCGTGCCGCACCGAACCAAGGGGTGAGCATGGACGAGCTGCGTCGCAAGGGCCTCGAGAAAATGAACGAGGTGTATGGGTGGGAGATGCCGGATCTGCCGGGGGACTACTTCGCGCTGACCGTCGACCATCTCTTCGCCGATATCTGGAGCAGGCCCGGACTGTCCATGCGCGACAAGCGGATCATGACCCTGTCGATCGTGACGGCCTCCGGTCTGTCCGACCTGGCTGAGATCCAGGTCAACGCCGCGCTGCACAACGAGGAGATGACCCCCGACGAGTTGCGCGAGATGGCGATCTTCATCACCCACTACGTCGGCTTCCCGCTCGGCTCGACGTTCAACAATGTCGTCGAGAAGGTTGTCGCCAAGCGCAGGAAAGCCGCCCGCGATCAGCCCCCGACGGCGACCACGTAGCCGACAACGCCGCCGAACAACACGAGTAGGCACAGGGCGAACGTTCCGACCGCGAACGGCCAGGATCGCCTCCGGCGAGCGATCGCGACCATCGTGAGCACCACCCCGGTGATGCCCACCAGTGCGGCCAGGGCGAGCGCGCCCATCACCGCGGTAACCGCGCCGTCGACGCTGCAGCTGGCCGGCGGGCAGTGATCGATGAAGGCCAGCGAGAACACTCCGATCACCGCCGCCACACCGCCCAGCAGGACGGTCAGCACCATCATCAGGATCGAGACGGTCACGTCGGCGACATTGCGCTGTGGCCGGGGTGGATACGGTTGCGGGTACGGATAGTGCGGGTACGGATAGTGCGGGTACGGGTGTTGCGCCGGTGGGTAGGGGGCTGGATCCCCGTAAGGGGGCGGAACGGGGTAGCCCATGGGCAGCGATGCTATCCGTCCGGGTGTTCGTCGGCACCCCACGACCGGTCTGACTAGGGTGTGAGCCTGTGCGCGTCCTCGTGATCGGATCCGGTGCCCGCGAACATGCCCTGCTGCTCGGGCTGCGCAGAGACCCGGACGTCGACTTCCTCGCCATCGCTCCCGGCAATGCGGGCACTGCGGCGCTGGCAGCGCAGTACCAGGTCGATGTCACCTCTGCGGCGGAGGTCACCGAACTCGCCACCGAGGTCGACGCCGACCTGGTGGTGATCGGACCGGAGGTGCCCCTGGTGCTCGGCGTGGCCGACGCGCTGCGCGAAGCCGGCATCGCCTGCTTCGGCCCCTCGGCCCAGGCCGCCCGGATCGAGGGGTCCAAAGCCTTCGCCAAGGACGTGATGGCCGCCGCCGGGGTGCGCACCGCCGGCAGTGAAACCGTTGACAGTCCCGCGGCACTCGACGCCGCCCTGGACCGGTTCGGTCCGGCGGCGGGCCAGCAGGCGTGGGTGGTCAAGGACGACGGCCTGGCCGCCGGCAAGGGTGTGGTCGTCACCGCCGACCGGGCCGCCGCCCGGGCGCACGCGATCGAACTACTGGAATCCGGACACCCGGTGCTTCTGGAGTCTTTTCTCGACGGTCCTGAGGTGTCGTTGTTCTGCCTGGTCGACGGCACCACGGTGGTGCCACTGTTGCCCGCCCAGGACTTCAAACGGGTCGGCGACGGGGACAGCGGACCCAACACCGGCGGCATGGGCGCCTACGCGCCGCTGCCGTGGCTACCCGATGAGGTGACGGCGGCGATCGTGCGCGATGTCATCGAACCGGTCGCCGCTGAACTCGTCAGGCGCGACTGCCCCTTCTCCGGCCTGCTGTACGCCGGCCTGGCTATCACCGCTGAGGGGCCCGCGGTGGTCGAATTCAACTGCCGCTTCGGGGATCCCGAAACTCAGGCGGTGCTGGCGCTGCTGCAATCTCCACTCGGCGCGCTGCTGTACGCCACCGCCACCGGATCACTGGCCGGCATCCCGGAATTGCGCTGGCAACCCGGGTACGCGGTCACCGTGGTGCTGGCCGCGGAGAACTATCCGGGCCGCCCCCGGACCGGCGATGTGATCACCGGGTCAGAGGCCGAAGCCGTGTTGCACGCCGGCACGGCCCGCCGGGCCGACGGCGCGGTGGTCTCCGCCGGGGGCCGGGTCCTGTCGGCGGTCGGAACAGGCCCGGACCTGTTCGCCGCCCGGGACCGCGTGTACCGGACGCTGGCAGCGATTCAATTGCCCGGCAGCCACTTTCGCACCGACATCGGGCTTGCCGCGGCCCAGGGGACGATCAGGCTGTGAGCACCCCGGACCGGGTGGGTGCGCTCAGGCAGGAGCGGGCCGGGGTGCTGGCGTTCTGTGAGTCGCTGGCGCCCGCTGACTGGCGGATGAACAGCCGTGCCCAGGGCTGGAGCATCCACGATGTGGTGGCCCACATGGGTGCCGGGGCGCACGCCATGTTCGGACCGGCCGCTGTGAAACTGATGCGCGGCAATGACATCGAGCGTCTCAACGACGAGATGGTCGATACCCGGCGGGCCTGGTCGCCGGAGCAGGTCCTCAGCGAGTACCGGCGCTGGACCGGCGCCTTCGCCAACCTGATGGGTCCGGTTGCGGGCACTTCGGTGGGCGGCCTGCGGCTGCCGCTGGCGGAGCTGGGCAGGTTCCCGCTGCGGTTGTTCGTCAGCGCGCTGGCCTTCGACACCTTCACCCATCTGCACCACGACATGGCTCCCGCACTCGGACGGGTGCTGCCTGAGCCGGATGCCAACCGGGTGGCGGTGACCCTGGAGTGGATGATGGCGGTGCTGTCCAATCAGCTGCGTGGGGGCCGCCCGGCCTGGCTGGACTCACCGGTGCTGATCACCCTCAGCGGCCCCGGCGGCGGTCGCTGGCTGGTCGGCACCGGCGGCTCCGTTCTGGCAACCTCGCTGGAATCCGGCGCTGCCCGGATCCGCGGAGTGGCCGTGCAGTTCCCGGAATGGGGGACCAAGCGGGCCGGCTGGCGCGATCGCGACGTCGCCATCGACGGCGACGCCGAATACGGGGCCAAGTTCCTCGACTGGATGAACATCATTTGAGCCGCTCGCCCGGCTAGGCCGTCAATAGCGGTGCCATCCAGGCGATCTCGGCCGGTAATTGCGAACTCCAGAAGCCGCTGTCGTGCCCGCCTGGGGCGAAGCCGCCGGCCGGCGAGGTGGGCAGACCGGCGATGAACCTCTCGGTGGCCGCGTAGAACGGATCGTCGTAGCCGCAGTCGACCCGCAGCGGTATCGCACCCAGGGCCGGCAGGCCGAACACGCTGTTGGCGGCGAAGTCGGCGGGCCCGTCGAACGCACCTGGTGCGGCCGCGCCCGGCGACAGCCACAGCGCCGGGCTGACTGCGCAGATCGCGGCGGTGCGAGCCGGTCCGAGCCGGGCACCCAGCAGCAGTGCGCCGTAACCGCCCATCGACCAGCCCAGGAAGCCCACCCGGGAGGTGTCCAGACCCTGCTCGCCGAGCATCGGGATCAACTCGTCTAGCACCATCGCGCCGGCGTCCTCGCCGGAGGTGCGGCGGTGCCAGTAGCTACCGCCTCCATCGACGGCCACCACCGCGAACGGTGGCAGCCCGGCGCCGAGCGCCTGGGCAAGGCCGGCCTCGACGCCACCGGCCATCACCGCCGACGCGCTGCCGCCCTTGCCGTGCAGTGCGATGACCGGCCGCAGCGGACCGGCCTGGCCGGGCGGGCGGGCGATGGCCCAGTTGGTCGGCACGCCACCGCGGGCGGCCGAGACGAAGCTTCCGCTCACCATGGTCGGGGCGGCCGACACCGCCGGCGGTCTGGCCAAGGCTGCGGCGGCGACGGCACCGGCGGCACCGGTGCCCAGTCGCAGCACGGCGCGACGGGTCACATTGGGCATCCGGTGATACTGCCACCCGGCCGGCTGGCGGGCCGGGCCGAGCCGAGCCGAAGGTCACCACTTCCGGCAAACCCCGATGCGGGCCGTCATTCGGCTGGCAGCATGGCCACGGTGACTGCCGCGGTGACGCCGAAAGGGGAGCGACGTCGTCATGCGCTCGTCCGCGCGGCCGCTGAGTTGTTGTGCGAGGGCGGATTCGAGGCGGTGCGTCACCGCGCGGTCGCCGACCGGGCCGGCATACCGCTGGCCTCGACGACCTACTACTTTTCGTCGTTGGACGAGTTGGTCGAGAACGCGGTCGAGTACCTGGGCGCCGGGGAGGTCGCTGCGCTGCGCACCCGGCTCCACGAACTGCCCAGGAGGCGCCGAGGGGCTGAGGCTGCCGCCGACGTCCTGGTCGACCTACTCGCCGCGGAGACCACCCGCGAGCAACTCATCTCGCGCTACGAGCGCTATATCGCCTGTGCGCGCCATCCCGGGCTTCGCGGCGTCGAGCGCCGACTGCTCCAGCAGCGCGTCGATGCGGTCGGTGAGGCGATGGCCCGATCCGGTCGGCTGGCCCGATCCGACATGATGACGGCGCTGCTCTACTCCCTCGACGGCGCTGTTGTTTCGGCGCTCGTCGGCGATGGCGGTGGGCCGCGCGAGAGCGTTCGTGCCACTCTGGTTGATGTGATCGACGTACTGGCACCTATCGACCATCGGATCTGACGATGGATTTCTCCGATGTCTCCCGCCCGGTGACCGGGCTCCTGGACGGCGCGATGGACCGTGCGCTGGTACTCGGCTACACCCGGATCGGCTCGGGCCTGCGCCGCCGCTGGTGGCCGGCCGACCCGGCGCCCGACGCACTGGTCGGCAAGCGGGTCCTGGTCAGCGGCGCCACCGCCGGGATCGGGCTGGAAATGGCCCGGGCCTTTGCCGGACTCGGGGCAACGGTGCATCTGCTCGGGCGCAGCCCGGACAAGGTGGCGCGCTGTGTGGCGGAGATCTCCGAGCAGGTGCCCGGCGCCGCGCTGGTAGGTGAGGTGTGTGACGTCTCCGACCTCGACGCCGTGGCGGCCTGGACCACCGACTTCGCCGATCGGGTGCCGGCGCTGGACGGGCTGGTGCACAACGCCGGACTGATGCCCAAACAGCGGTCCGTCACCGGTCAGGGTCACGAGCTGCAGCTGGCCACCCACATCCTGGGGCCGCACCTGATGACCGAACGGCTGCTGCCGCTGCTGCGCGCCGCACGCGGTGCATCGGTGGTGTTCGTGTCCTCGGGTGGCATGTACAGCAGCCCCCTGGTGGTCGATGACCTGGAATCCGCCCAGGACTACAACGGCGTACGCACCTACGCCCGCACCAAACGCATGCAGGTAGTGCTCGCCGACGCATGGGCGCACCGGCTGGCCGGTACCAACGTCAAGGTGGAGAGCATGCACCCCGGCTGGGTCGATACCCCCGGCGTGGCCGAGTACCTGCCGCGGTTCCGGGTCATCACCAGACCGCTGCTGCGTGAGGTCGCCGACGGCGCCGACACGGCGGTGTGGCTGGTGGCCACCCGACCGGAGTCCAAGCCCGGCCACTTCTGGCACGACCGCGCCCAGCGGCCGACCACGTTCGGTTGGCAGCGTGCGGAGAACCCGGCCCGGGTGCGGCGGTTCCTGCAACAGGTCAGCGACCTCACCGGGACGTCGAAGACCTGGACCTAGCTCGGCAGCGCGGGCGTGACGATACATCCCGTTTCGGCGTTGCCATAGATCGTGACGTCGCGCGGCCGCTCGGTCGCGTACCGGGCGATATACGCGCACAGCACGGCATCGACGGGGTCCTCGGCGCGGCGCAACTGGGCCTTGGTTGTCGCGGTCAGCACATCGTGGTGCAGCTGGGCCCAACCACCCGTACCGACGTCGAGCCCGGGGTCCGCCGACCGCAGTCCCGCAACGAAATCCATCAGCCGCAACAACTCCGAGCGCAGCAGTGCGATGTCCCGACCCTGCTTCTGCTTGTACTTCAATGTCCGCTCCACACCGAACAACACCACGCTGGCGGCGTGCGGATAGACCTCCACGCCACGCCGGGCGCCCGGCGCGGCCGGGTCCAGTTCGAGGTCGAGTGCGGCGCACAGCCGTGCGCCCCGGCCGCCGTCGGCGAACCACGCCAGCCCGGTGTTGGCCGGGTGCGCCCCGGCCTCGAATCGGCGGAAGTCTTTGTTCAGTGCGGCCTCGCACGGACGGTTGCCGGTGGCGTTCGTCACCACCAGCGGGGCGTCGATGGCAACCACGCAGTCGCCGCCGACATAGGGCTGCAGTTGTGTCAGCAGATCGGCGTCATCCTTGGCGACCCCGATATGCCGCAGCCTCCCGTTGGCGTCGAGGGCTGCCACCCCTGTGGGGCTGCGCTCACCCCAGGCAAGGTCGATGCCGACGAAGTACATAGGCCAAACCGTAAGCTTTGCGTTCGTGACCATCCCGAATGTCCTGGCCAACCGGTACGCCAGCGCCGACATGGTGGCGATCTGGTCGCCCGAGGCGAAGATCGTGGCCGAGCGCCGACTGTGGCTGGCGGTGCTGCGGTCACAGCGCGAACTCGGGGTGGCGGTCCCCGAGGCCGCGATCGCCGACTACGAGCGGGTGATCGACCAGGTCGACCTCGATTCGATCGCCGCCCGCGAGCGGGTGACCCGTCACGACGTCAAGGCCCGCATCGAGGAGTTCAACGCCCTCGCCGGCCACGAGCATGTGCACAAGGGCATGACCAGCCGTGACCTCACCGAGAATGTCGAGCAGCTGCAGATCCGGCAGTCGCTGCAACTGGTGCACTCCCACGGCGTGGCCGTCGTCGCACGGCTGGGCGAACGGGCGCTCGCCTACCGCGACCTGGTGATGGCCGGCCGCAGCCATAACGTCGCGGCGCAGGCAACCACACTGGGCAAGCGGTTCGCTTCCGCGGCGCAGGAGACGGTGATCGCGCTCACCCGGATCCAGGAACTGCTCGACCGCTATCCGCTGCGCGGCATCAAGGGCCCGATGGGCACCGGCCAGGACATGCTCGACCTGTTCAACGGCGACGCCGCCCGGTTCGCCGAACTCGAGCGCCGCATCGCCGAGCATCTCGGATTCACCGCGGTATTGGACAGCGTCGGCCAGGTGTACCCCCGGTCGCTGGACCATGACGTGGTCTCCGCCCTGGTGCAACTGGGTGCCGGCCCGTCCTCGCTGGCGCACACCATCCGGTTGATGGCCGGCCATGAGCTGGTCACCGAGGGGTTCGCCGCCGGCCAGGTCGGCTCTTCGGCGATGCCGCACAAGATGAACACCCGCAGCTGTGAACGGGTCAACGGCCTGCAGGTGGTGCTTCGCGGCTACGGATCGATGGCCGCGGAACTGGCTGGGGCGCAATGGAATGAGGGCGACGTGTTCTGCTCGGTGGTGCGCCGGGTGGCGCTGCCGGATGCGTTCTTCGCCATCGACGGCCAGATCGAGACGTTCCTGACGGTGCTCGAGGAGTTCGGCGCCTACCCGGCCGTCATCGCCCGCGAACTCGACCGGTACCTGCCGTTCCTGGCCACCACCAAGGTGCTCATCGCCGCGGTGCGTGCCGGGATGGGCCGGGAGGCCGCCCACGAGGTGATCAAGGAGCACGCGGTGGCGGTCGCATTGGCGATGCGGGAACGCGGTGCCGAACCGGATCTGCTCGACCGGTTGGCCGCCGATCCGCGGCTGCCACTGGACCGGGCCGCGCTGGATGCCGCGCTGGCCGATCGGCAATCGTTCACCGGTGCGGCCGGCTCCCAGGTGGACCGGGTGGTCGCGGCCGTGGAGGACTTGGTGAGCGCCAACCCGCAGGCCGCCAGCTACACCCCCGGCGCCATCCTCTAGCCCCTCCGCTTTCGGCGCGGTCGTCGTCGCTCAGCGGCGATCAGCGCACCGAAATCGCAGCGCGAATCTCACCCAGCACCCGCTGCGGGTGCTGGGTGAGGTCGAGCCAGGTGAACCGCAACACCTGCCAGCCGTGCAACGCGAGCCAGTTCTGCCGCTTGCGGTCGTTCTGGAAAGCCTCCCCGTCGCTGTGGAACGCCCAGCCGTCGATCTCGATGGCCACCCGCTGTCGCGGGAAGGCAACGTCGATCACGTACGGCCCGGCCGGAAAGTTGGCCTGCCAGCCCTTGATGCCGGCCTCGCGAAGCAGCTGAACCACCAGACGTTCGGCCTCCGAACGTGCGCCCCCGCGGCGGCGTCGAGCATCCGGCGCGCTGCTCCCGCGCCATAGCGGCCGCGGTTGCGGATGTGCGCCCGCTGCAGATCGGCCAAGCCGACTCGCCGCTGCAGCGCGGAGTCCATGATCTTCGGGCCGCCGCCCCTGCGTGCCGAAGCCTCCAGCACGGTCAACGCGATGCCGGTGACTCGTAGCCCCCGGGCCTCGAATACGTCCCGTTCGTCGAGGTCACGCCGGCGCACTCGAACGCCCGCATGGCTGCGGCCGTGGCTGGTGCGCGGCACCGTCACTTCACACTCGGAGGGTTCGGTCGACACCAGTCCGAGCCACCACGCGGCGGTCAGACCGCTCGCCGTCGCCATGGCCCCGTGACCCCACACCGCCGCGCGGATGCGAGCCGCCGGGGTGAACGGCCGGTCATCGGCGAAGTAAACGCCGTTGGCGCAACGACGCCAGCGGCCGGACTGCACTCGCCGCAGTATCGCGGAATGGCTCAGCCCGCAGCTACGGGCTTGGGAGAGCGTGACGACGCCATCGTGGCGGCGTAAAAAATCCTCCAACATGCTCGGTCGGACGGGCCAGCGGCCCGACCGGTTCCACTTCGGCGCGAATGTCTGCGCCCAGCGACGATCAGCGCGCCGACTTCACCCGGGCAACCCCGGCGGATCGCAGCTCCAACGCGGCCAGGCCGTGCACCGCGACCGGGTCCTGATGCCGCCAGGCGCCCACCGGATCCGCACTGACCTCGGTCAGCCTGCGCAGGGGGCGGTTGGCCAGCGCCCGCAAGGCGAGGAGCTGCTCACCGGCGGGGGTCTGGGCCAGCGAGATCACCGTCCACTTGCGACGGAAGAACCGGATGCGCAGGAACAGCCACGGCATCCCCACCGCGAGGATCGGCGGGGCGGCAACGGCGATCGCCAGCAGCACGGCCAGCCAGGTGGCGGTGGTGTTGAGGTTCTGGCCCGCCCCGGCGAGGTCGAGGGCCGCTTCGCTGGCGGCCCGCAGCGGGGTGGATACCGCATCGCCGACAAGTGGGATGCGATCGGCACTGTCCCCGGCCGAGCCCAGGTTGTTCGAAATGCCGGTGGCACCGTCCTTGACCTGAGTGCCGACGCCGGCGATCGCCGCGATTGCGTTGTGCACGGCGAGCCCGACCAGGACCCAGGCAGTGATCCAGCCGGCGACCAGCAGGTCGCTGACCAGTTGGGCGGTCAGCCTGGCCGGGGTGGTGGCGTAGGGCAGGAAACGCGATGTCATGGGGTCGATCCCAGCACAGTCCGGCCGCCGTCGGCCGCTAGGCTGGCGCGGTGCGTCCCGCCTTGACCGACTACCGACACCTGGCCAGCGGCAAAGTGCGTGAGCTCTACGGCATCGACGATGAGCATCTGCTTTTCGTCGCGACCGACCGGATCTCGGCTTTCGACCACATCCTCGACACCCTCATTCCCGACAAGGGCCGGATCCTGACCGCGATGAGTGTGTTCTTCTTCGGTCTCGTCTCGGAGCGGGCGGGGGTGCCCAACCATCTGGGCGGCCTCCCGGACGATCCGCGTATCCCCGGTGAGGTACTCGGGCGCGCACTGGTGGTCCGCCGGCTCGACATGATGCCCGTCGAGTGTGTCGCCCGCGGATACCTCACCGGCTCCGGACTGGCCGACTACCAGCGCACTGGAGCCGTCTGCGGCATCGAGCTTCCGGCCGGCTTGGTGGAGGCCAGCAAGTTCAGCCAACCGCTGTTCACCCCGGCGACCAAGGCTGAGCTCGGCGCGCACGACGAGAACATCTCCTTCGACCGGGTCGCGGAGATTGTCGGGGAGCGCAGAGCCGGCCAGCTGCGCGACCTGACGTTGCAGACCTACACCGAAGCCGCCGATTATGCGCTGACCAAGGGAATCATCATCGCCGACACCAAGTTTGAATTCGGGACTGACCGCGACGGCACGCTGGTGCTCGCCGACGAGGTCTTCACGCCCGACTCGTCCCGCTACTGGCCGGCCGACAGCTACGCCGAGGGTCTGGTGCAGCCGAGCTTCGACAAACAGTTCGTCCGAAACTGGCTCACCGGGCCGCTGTCCGGCTGGGATCGGCACGGCCCGAAGCCGCCCCCGCCGCTGCCTGATGACATCGTCACCGCAACCCGGGCGCGGTATATCGAAGCCTACGAACGTATCTCGGGACTGTCTTTCAATGACTGGATCGGGCAGAGCGCATGACGGCGCCGGTCCCCAAACGGGTCGAGACCGAACGGGTCCACCACGATGACGTGTTCATCGACCACTACGAGTGGATGCGGGACAAGGCCGATCCGGAGGTCGTTGCGCACCTCGAGGCGGAGAACGCACACGTCGAGTCCGAAACCGCTTATCAGGAACCGTTGCGGCAGAGGATCTTCGAGGAGATCAAGTCGCGCACCAAGGAGACCGACCTGTCGGTTCCGCTGCGCCGGGGCGATTGGTGGTACTACGGCCGAAGCTTCGAAGGAAAGCAGTACGGCGTGCACTGCCGCGCCCCGGTGGCCGGACCTGACGACTGGGACCCGCCAGTATTCGACGAGCACACTGACGTGCTAGGCGAACAGGTACTCATCGACGAGAACGCCGAAGCGGACGGGCATGACTACTTCGCGGTCGGCGCGGCCACCGTCAGCCCGGATGCCGATGTGCTGGCCTACTCCGTCGACGTCATTGGCGACGAGCGGTACACCCTGCGCTTCAAAGACTTACGCACCGGCGAGCTTCTTCCGGATCGCATCAGTGGCATCTCGGCGGGGGTCACCTGGGCCGCCGACAGCGCATGCGTCTACTACACCACCGTCGACGAGTCCTGGCGGCCCGACACCGTGTGGCGGCACCGACTCGGTGCCCAGGGACACGACGAGCAGGTGTTCACCGAACCCGACGAGCGGTTCTGGGTGGCGGTGGGACGAACCCGGTCCAACGCCTACATCGTCATCGCGGCCGGTTCGGCGATCACCTCCGAGGTCCGGCTGGCCGACGCCTCGGATCCTCAGGCCGAGTTCACCACCGTGCTGCCGCGCCGCGACGGGGTCGAGTACTCCGTCGAGCATGCGGTGGTCGACGGCCAGGACCGCCTCCTGATCCTGCACAACGACGGTGCGCCCAACTTCACCCTCGTCGAGGCTCCGGTGGACGACCCGAACGCACAGCGGACCCTGATCGCGGCGCGCGACGACGTGCGACTTGAGGGTGTGGACGCGTTCTCCGATCACATCGTCGTGCACTACCGCCGGGAGGCGTTGCCCCGGCTCCAGCTGTGGCCGATCATCGAGGGTCAGGGTTACGGCGAACCGGCGGAGATCACCTTCGACTCCGAACTGACGGCCTCCGGACTTGGCGGCAACCCGAACTGGAACTCGCCGCGGTTGCGGATCGGCGCCACCTCGTTTCTGACCCCGATGCGGATCTTCGATATCGACCTCGCCACCGGTGGGCGCACACTGCTGCGCGAGCAGCCGGTTCTCGGTGACTACCGGCGGCAGGACTACGTGGAGCGTCGCGACTGGGCGGTGGCCGAGGACGGCACCCGCATCCCGGTCTCGCTGATCCACCGCGCTGATATCGAATTCCCGGCGCCCACTGTGCTCTACGGCTACGGCGCCTACGAGTCCAGCGAGGATCCGCGGTTCTCCATCGCCCGGCTGTCGCTGCTCGACCGCGGCATGGTGTTCGCGATCGCGCACACCCGCGGGGGTGGCGAGATGGGCCGGCTCTGGTACGAACGCGGCAAGCTATTGGACAAGAAGAACACCTTCACCGACTTCATCGCCGCCGCCCGACACCTCGTCGATGCCGGACTGACCCGGCCGCGCAATCTCGTCGCACTCGGCGGCAGCGCCGGCGGACTCCTGATGGGCGCCGTGGCGAATATGGCACCGGACCTGTTCGCCGGGATCCTCGCGCAGGTGCCGTTCGTCGACCCGTTGACGACGATTCTGGACCCCTCGCTGCCGCTGACGGTGACGGAGTGGGACGAGTGGGGCAATCCGCTCGAGGACGCGGGCGTGTACTTCTACATGAAGTCCTACTCCCCGTACGAGAACGTCGAGGCCAAACAGTATCCGGCGATCCTGGCGATGACCTCCCTCAATGACACCCGGGTGTTCTACGTCGAACCCGCGAAATGGGTTGCCGCGCTGCGCCACACCAAGACCGACCCGCATCCGGTGCTGTTGCGCACCCAGATGGCGGCCGGCCACGGCGGCATCAGCGGGCGGTACGAGCGGTGGCGCGAGGCGGCGTTCCAGTACGCGTGGCTGCTGGCGACCGCGGATCCGGACCGGTTCGGACCCGTCACCGGGCGGTAGTCGAAGCACCACGTGCCTGCCACCTGTTCGACACCGGGGGGACATCCAGGTCGGGCACGCTTATAGGCGTGCCAGGGGAACTGTTCGTCTCCGTCTCCGGAATCAGTGACCGGACCCTTGCCGGTCTCGGCGAGTTCGGTCTTCTGCTCGAGGGCCGGGGCGTCGGCCTGTCGCTGTTCGTGGCGCCGCGCCGCAAGCACGGGTACCGGCTCGAGTCCGACCCGGCGACCGTCGATTGGCTACGGGATCGACGGGCACTCGGTGACGCGATCGTCCTGCACGGCTTCGACGAAGCCGCCACCAGGAGGCGGCGCAGCGAGTTCGCGCTCCTTCCCGCCCATGAGGCGAATCTGCGGCTCATCGCGGCGGACCGCACCCTGGAACGGATCGGGATGCGGACCCGTCTCTTCGCCGCCCCCGGCTGGACGGTGTCCGCGGGCACCCTCACCGCGCTGCGGCGAAACGGCTTCCGGCTGTTGATCGGACGCCATGAGTCGACCGATCTCGTGCGCGGGGCCTCCAGCCGAGGCCGGGTGCTCGGTATCGGGGCAGGCTTTCCCAAGGAGCTGTGGTGGTGCCGCAGCATGGTGTTGCTCGCCGAGCGCACCGCACGCCGTGGCGCGACGGTCCGGCTGGCAGTCGCCGCCGGCCAGCTGGACAAGGTCGGCGCCCGCCAAGCGCTTCTGGACGCGGTCGACACGGCCCTGGAGCACGGCTGCACCCCGGCGGTGTATCGCTGGGAGCCGGGATCGACCGTTCGGATCCGTCGTGACGTCGATGCCGCCTGAGCCCGGCGCGGGCCGTTAGCGGCCGGTTCCGCTCGCGGTGGTCGCGATCCCGC
The DNA here is from genome assembly GCA_041303695.1 of Mycobacterium sp. Taxonomy (GTDB): domain Bacteria; phylum Actinomycetota; class Actinomycetes; order Mycobacteriales; family Mycobacteriaceae; genus Mycobacterium. Next base: position 21,344 of record JBFYOR010000116.1, read on the forward strand.
CGTCGACGGGGATGATCGCCCCGTTGACATAGGATCCGGCCCGGCCGGCGAGGAATACCGCGACACCGGCCATATCGTCGTCCCGGCCGATTCGGCGCAGCGGTGCCGCCGCGGCGATCGCCTCGCCGAATGCGTCCAGGGTGGCGGCCATCATCTTCGACGGGAACGGCCCCGGCGCTATCGCATTGACCGTGATGTGCTGTGGACCAAGCTCTTTGGCCAGCACGCGGGTCAACTGGTGCACGGCCGCCTTGCTGGCGGAGTACGAGTAGGTGGGCATCGGGCTGACGTGGATGCCGTCGATGCTGCCGATATTGATGACGCGGGCCGGATCGTCCTGGGTGCCTGCCCGGCGCAGCGCAGGCAACAGTGCCTGGACCATCCAGAACGGTGACTTGAGGTTCAGGTCGAGCACGCGGTCCCAGGCCGCGGCGGGAAAGGTCTCCAGCGGCTCGCCCCAGGTGGCCCCGGCATTGTTGACCAGGATGTCCAACTGATCGGACTCACTGAGCACCTCCGCTGCCAGTCGTTCGCACTCCGGCTGACGCGACAGGTCGGCGGGAACGGCGCGCACCGGGCCGAACTCGGACAGTTCGGCCACGGCTCGTTCGCACGCGTCGGCCTTGCGGGAGCTGACCACCACGGCGGCACCCGCCTGCAGCAGTCCGCGGGCGATCATCATGCCGATACCGCTGGTGCCGCCGGTGACCAGTGCGGTCTTGCCGCCCAGCCCGAACAGCCTGTCCAGATCCGTTGCGCTCACGTCAGAACCGTACCGAGTTCTCCTCGGTCAGCACCCGGAAGTCGGTATCGCACATCTCGGCCAGCCGACCGTAGAAGATGCCCCGGGCCTCCGGCGCGATGATGCCCTGGTGGATCGGGACGGCGTGCCGCGGTGCAACAGCGCGCAGATAGTCGACGGCCTCGGAGATCTTCATCCACGGGGCCGCCGCCGGGGTGGCCAGTACCTGCACCGGTTCGTCCGGCACGAACAGCGCATCGCCGGGGTGCATCAGCTTCGCGGCATGGTCGCCGTCGCCGATGAGGTAGGAGATGTTGTCGATCACCGGGATCTCCGGGTGGATGACGGCATGGCGGCCGCCGACGCCACGGATTGTCAATCCCGCCAACGCGAATTCGTCGCCGACCTCGACGGCGGTCCACCCGCTCCCGAGCATGGCCGCGGTCTGTGGGTCGGCGTACAGCGCGGCCGCAGGGTTGGCCTCGAGCAAGGCGGGTAACCGCTGCGGGTCGGCGTGGTCGGGGTGTTGGTGGGTGATGAGGATCGCCGAGAGCCCGGTGATGCCTTCGAAGCCGTGCGAGAAGGTGCCGGGATCGAACAGCACCCGCGCGACACCAAAGTCGGCCAGCAGGCATGAATGACCGAAATGCGTCAATTCCATGCTTACGATTGTGCGCCAACAGGAGGCGGCGGGATGCGGATAGCCCTCACAGTGGTGCTGGCAGCCGGATGTCTTGCGTTATCGCCCCCTGTCGCAGCCGAACCCGCCAGCACCTGTCCGCCGGCGTGCAACCGCATTCCGGAGACCGCCTGGGTCTCGCCGTCGGCCATACCGCTGGACGCGGTCTACGACTGGCCGCAGCTCGCCGGTCTGGCGGTCACCTCCCGGGCGCCGCGGTTCCGCTTCGAGGAACTCTGCGCGACCCCGGCGACCCCGGCCGATCCGCGCGCCTACGCGATCGCCGAACGCTCGGTGGTGTCGAACCCGGCCGGCGAGTGGCAGTTGCAGGCCCAAGTCCTGCACTGGCCCGGTGAGACGTGGCGGGGCGGACAACTCGCCCAGGATGCATTCACCGCCGCGGTGTCGGCACTGCGGGCCTGCCAGGCGACCAACGCCGCATCGTCGCCATCGCTGATCGTGGACGAGCCCGACCGGATGGCCGCGGTGATCAGCGGACCGGTGATCCTGCACCAGTACCTGGTGGCCGATCCGGTCAACAGCACCGTCACCGAACTGGCGCTGTGGTCGGACGCGCCGCCGCAGGACCCGTGGCCGATGATCACCGACACGGCGGTCCTCGATGCGCTCGCCGCGCCGCTGTGCACCGCCTACGTCGGCTCCTGCCCATGATCCGCCGGTAGGATCAGCGGGCATCGTCCGTCGACGTCAGAGGAGCCCCAAGTGGCGCGGGTAGTTGTCACAGTGATGCCCAAAGCCGAGATTCTCGACCCACAGGGCCAGGCCATCGTCGGCGCGCTGGGCAGACTCGGCCATGCCGGCATCTCGGATGTCCGCCAGGGCAAGCGGTTCGAGTTGGAAGTGGGCGACGCCGTCACCGACGACGAACTGGCCGAGATCGCGGAGTCGTTGCTGGCGAACACCGTGATCGAGGACTGGTCGGTCACCCGGGAGCAGGGGTGAGCGCCCGGGTCGGGGTGATCACCTTCCCCGGGACTCTCGACGACGTCGACGCCGCCCGCGCCGTGCGGTTGTCGGGCGCCGAGGCGGTCAGTCTCTGGCACGCCGACGCTGATCTCAAGGGAGTCGACGCGGTCGTCGTCCCGGGCGGCTTCTCCTACGGCGACTACCTGCGCTGCGGGGCGATCGCGAAGTTCGCCCCGGTGATGGGGGAGGTCGTCGCCGCTGCCGGACGGGGTATGCCGGTGCTGGGTATCTGTAACGGTTTCCAGATCCTGTGCGAGGCGGGGCTGCTGCCCGGTGCACTCACCCGCAATTCGGGACTGCATTTCGTCTGCCGGGACGTGTGGCTGACGGTGGACTCGGTCACGACGGCCTGGAC